>DATIEW010000550.1:0-6733 GCA_035455585.1 Vicinamibacterales bacterium
GTACGATCGCGAGGGCGTTGGAGCGAGGCCTCGTCCACCGGAAGTAGAAGTACGGCTCATGGAACATCACGCGGACGTCGGCCCCGGCCAGCGCGCGGCGGCGAAGCCAGCGGCACCACGCGAGGTTCGCGCCGCGCGCGCCGAACGCGTTGGGAACGTACTGAACGAGCACCCGCGCGCCCGCATCGAGCCGGGCATCGAGCTGCCTCCTGCCCGACGCGCCGTAGCCATCCGGGAGCGTCACGATTCTCACGCCGGGAAGCGCCGGCGCCGGCGCGGAGGCGAGCGGGGTGAAAACGGTGACGCGATCGCCCGCTGCCGCCAGCGCACGGGCGATCGCGGCCGTGTAGTCGCCGACACCGCCGCATGCCGGTGGAAACTCCCCCGTCAGGATGTTCCAGCGCGCGACGGCGTCAGACACGCCTGGCCTCCTCGAGCATCGACTCGAGCCGATCCACATGAGCCGCGAGCGGCATCCGCGCCGCAACCGCGCGCGCCCCGGCCGACAGCCGCTGGCGGAGCATCTCGTCGGCTGTCAATCGAGCGATCGCCAGGGCCAGACCTTCACTTCCCTGCCGCGGATCGACGAGCAGGCCGCTGCGGTCCGGCTCGAGCCATTCGCGCACGCCGCCGGTGTCGAAGGCGGCGGCTGGTATGCCCAGAGACGCCGCCTCGAGCCCGACGAGCCCGAACGGCTCGGGCCAGATGCTGGGCACGGCCAGGATGGCGGCCCGCCGGAACACGTCGGCGCGCGCCTCCGGCGCGAGCCATCCGGTGAACTCGACGTGGACTCCGAGCGACACCGCGAGCTGCTGCCACTCCACTCGGGCGGGACCGTCGCCTGCCATGATGAGCGGAATCGCCCGTCCGAGCCGGTGGCCTGCACGCGCGGCGGCCGCGACCAGCACCTGACCGCCTTTGAGCTTCGTCATCCGGCCGGCGAACAGCACTGCCGCTGTCCCGGGAGGCGCGGCTTCATCCGCCCCGGCCGGCCCGAGGGTCGAGAAGAGCGGCAGCACGCGGATGTGTTCGCGTGGAACGCCGTGGCGCTCGTACTCGCGCTGCATGTGCGCGCTGGCGACCCCCAGTTTCGCGTAGGCGCCGAACATCGCGCGCTGCTGCCGGGCCCACCGGTAGCCTCGCAGCATCGCGCGGGGAGTCAACGAGCCGCAGCGGCGTGGAACGTAGAGCGCGAGGCAGGCAGGACCGCACCGGCGTCCGCACGCGCGCATGGAGGGCAGCCCGTGCGTCTTGAGGCCGCTGGCGCACGTGCCGAAGTAGCCGTGCATCATCTTGACGACGGGCCACTCACGGAGAAGGGCCCGATCGACGGCCAGCGGCCCCATGTTGTGCGAGAAGCAGACGTCCGGCCGCCACGCGCGCACGAGATCGAACGCTGTCCGGTGTCCGAGCTCCTGGATTCCGGCGCGCCAGCCGGCGAGCGCGGACCATCCCTCCCTCGCGGAGCCGCCGCGGTGGTACAGCGCCGCAATCTCATGGCCGCGCGCGCGGAGCGCGACAACGACGCACGACAGGTAGGTTTCGACTCCGCCCGCCGAATCGCTGGCCTCGTGCGCGACCAGGATTCTCACCGCCGGCTCCCGCGCAGGCGGAGGCAGACTCCCTCGAGAGGCCGCACGTCGCCGCCCCCGCCGTCGATTCGCTCCAGCGACAATCCCTGGATACCGCACTCCCGTCGAATGTCTTCGAAATCGATACCAAGCGACGGCCAGCGCGACGGGTGCATCTCGACGTAGAGCAGCGCCCGATCGCCGAGAGCCGCGACCGTCTGCCGCGCGCCTCGCAGGACATCCAGTTCCGATCCCTCGACGTCGACCTTGACCACGTCGGGCAGAACGCCGCGCTCGGCGCAGAACGCGTCGATGCTCGTAACCGCGACCTGAATCAATCGCCAGGCTCCGGCGTCCGATTGCCCCGAAAGGTGGCTGGCGCCGGTCGAAGGAGAGACGTGGAGGGGAGCGGATACACACCGCTCGCCGGCGACAGCCGATGCGATCGGCACCACGCGCCCTTCGACCCCATTGAGCCCGACCTGCCGGACGAGCCCGTCGTACGCCTGCGGGTCCGGCTCGAACGCGTAGACCCGGCCCGCCTCGCCCACCCACTGACCGAAGAGAATCGCGTACGCCCCGGCGTTGGCGCCGATGTCGAAGACGACTTGTCCCGGGCGCACCGCGGATCGGAACGTTTGGTATTCCTCCGGATTCCACGTGACGTGTCGGCAGGACCGCGCGATCCGGACCCGCTCACCGCCGGGCAGCACCGCTTCGAGTCCGCGGCGGGGGACGAACAGCCGCTCCGCAAGCGGACGAAGGCCCCGCCGCACGCGGCGGCTGACGGTTCCCTGGCTGGAAAGCCACTGCGCCATCGTCTCGGACAGCGTCCGTCGCCTGAACGAACGGCCAGCGGAGGGCGTCATGCCGCCGTTCCCTCCGATGGGCTCGTGCGCTCGAACAACAGGTTGGGGATGCCGCCCGGGATCTCATCGAGGACCGTGCGCGCGTAGCCACGCGCGCGCAGGAAGGCGTCGGCCTCGCCTTCCGGCAGCGTCTCGCAGATGATGCGGCGCGGACGCAGGCGGCCGATGGTCTGCTCCATGCCGGCCAGGACGTCCATTTCTGCGCCCTCGACGTCGATCTTGATCAGGTCGATGCGAAGGGGAACCGCGTCTGCAAGCCACGTGTCCAGGGTCCGTGCAGCGACCGGGATCTTCGCGTCCGGCCGCATATCGCCGCGTGCCACCGCCGCCTCGATCAGCTTCACGGACGACAGTCCGGGATTGTCGGAGCGGCAGGACAGATAGAGATCCACGCTTTCGTCCAGGGCGCCAAGCGCCACCTCCGACACGACCACACGGGATGCGACCGCGTTCTCCTCCACATGCCGCCGCAGCCGGGAACACATCGCCGGGTTAGGCTCGAAGGCGTACACGCGCCCGTTATCGCCGACGCGAAGCGCCGCGAGCACGGTGAAGTAGCCGGCATTCGCGCCGACGTCCACGAACACGTGGCCAGGCTGGAGGACGCGAAGCAGCAGCTCCGTCGCGCCGCGTTCGTACGGCAGACGTGCAAAGTACTGCCCCCGGATCGCCAGATCGGTGACGTCGAAACGCGCCGCCACGGGCCCGATCCGCACCGTGCGGAACTGCCGGCTCGTCTGGTTCAGCCGTCTGCCCAGTCGATCGGTGGCCTCTCGAAAAACCGTATGAAGAACCGGAACCCCGCGGCATACGGAGGCGGCATGCGCGAACGGGCGCTCGAGCGCGGGCGCTCGGAACACCGCCGTCGCGACGGCCGATGCCGCGGCGTTCCGGAAACGCTTAACGGTGCTGGTGATCATTCAAATCCGCGGTTCGCCGTTCGCGGTTCGCGGTTCGCCGTTCCTAGTCGCGTTGCCCATTGCCCATTGCAGCTGGCCTGCGTGCGAAGGCCTGGAGATTGAACGCAAGCGGCGTCGACGTGCCCGACGGCAGCGCACGCGCGACGCGGTACAGCCCGAGCCGGACAGCGTTGCCGAGCGGGGCGTCCGGCGGTCGTTCCGGAACGCCGACATCGAGCGAGATGCTGTCGAAGCCGGCCCGGACGAGCGCCAGCCGCAGCGCGCGACGAGAGAAATGGTTGACGTGCACGAGGTTGTCGGCCAGGCGCGGCCGGTAGCCGGGATGGAGCCAGGACCTCAGATGCTCCTTGATTCGTTGCGCCGGGCCGCACGGCACCTTGACGGCAATCCAGCCCTCGGGGGCGACGACCTCGCGCACGCGGAGCAGCAGAGCTACCGGGTCCGGAATGTGCTCGAGCACGTCGGTGAGCGTCACGGCGTCGTACCGCTCGTGAATTGTGGCCAGGCTCCAGGCGCTCGCGGTGAGGACGCGGGCACCGGAGTTCCCGGCCGCGAAAGCTGCCGTTCGAGGATTCACTTCGATTCCCTCGGCGTCCCAGCCGGCCCGGCGGGCGAGGAACAAGAAGCGGCCCGCGTGCGCCCCCACGTCCAGCAGGCGGCGGCCATCCGGCAGCCGGCGGCGCAGCCCGTCGAGCACGCAGGAGAAGATGCGGTCCTTGCTGGTGGAGCGAAACTCCTCTGCGACCCACTCTGACGGCCACAACTGCTGGTACAGCCGGTCGAAGAACCGCGGGAGCGCGGGGATCTCCGCCGGTTGCGCGAATCCGCAGTCCACGCACCGGCGCAGTCGGACGCGGCTGCCGGTGTACGACGCAAGATCCGGATCCTGATCCTGGTATGCGGACAGCTCGAACGCGCTCTCGTGCACAAGTGAGGCGGTGTAGCCGCCGCAGACCCAGCAGGAACCTGAATCGACGAAGGCGGCGCGCGCGATCATCTGACCGCGCTCCCGGTTACGATCGACGCGATCTCCCCCGCCATGTGATCCCAGGTGCGCGACCGCAGGCGCGATCCGAGCGCCGCAACGGCGGCGGAGACGCCGGAGTCCGATCGCCACGATCGCAGCCGGGCAGCCAGCTCGGACGCGCTGTCCGGATCCCCGACGAGCAGGCGCCTGAGGTCCTCCGGATAGCGTTCGGCGATCCCGGCATCCGCCGACACGATCGCCGGCACGCCCCGGCAGAGCGCTTCGTGGACGGAGAGTCCGTAGGGTTCGTAGCGGGCGGGATGCACGAGCACGTCACACGCCGCCATCAGGAAGGGCATGTCGGGTCGAAAGCCGAGGAACCGGATCCGCTCCTTCAGGCCGGCCTCCGACGCGCGGGATTGCCACCGGTCCAGCTCCGCACCCGAGCCCGCGACGAGCAGATCGACGTCCCACTCGCCGGACGCGCAGAGCTGCCGCCACGCGTCGAACAGCGTGTCGAAGTTCTTGCGCCTGTTGCCCAACGCGCCAGCGAAGAGCGCGACCGGCCGATCCGCCGCCACGCACAGTCTCCGCCGCGCAAGCTGTCTTTCCACCGGTCCGATGCCGCCGAACCGCGCGGGATCGGTGCCGTAGTAGACGACCTCGGTCCGATCCCTGGGCACGCCGACAGTTCGCACGACATCTTCTGCAGTACGCCGGCTGTTGCAGATGATCAGCCGCGACTGCCGGAGCGCGGCCGCTTCCTCGCGGACGTTCCGATTCCGGTTCGACCGGACCCTGAAATCGTTGAGCAGTCCCGCGGCCCGCGGCTGGAAGGCTGCATGCACGTAGTGCACCCAGTTCACGTCGGCGAGCGCCGCATTCCCGCCGTTGGCAACCGCGTGCACGCCGGATCCCAGCCGGCGGCGCCATCGGCCGGCGCCCGCACGCAGAAACGGCTCGCCGAACCGGTGAGCGCCGAACGGCCGCCGGACGATGTGCGCGCGGACGGAGGAGGGCAGGCCTGACGAGACGGCGTGCGCGACCAGGTGCACTTCGTTGTGAGGCTGTCGCGCCAGGTAGCCGGCCAGACCGAAGTTGGCGGCGTCCATGCCGCCACGGAGCGTGAAATCTCCAGCCACGATCAGCCAGCGTGTCATCTATGGCGGACCGCCCTGGTCGCGATCCCGTGGACCGCCCCGGCGAGGAACCAGAACTGGACCCCGATCTGGGTGACGAACGGCGTGAAGCTGAAGACGAGCGCGGCCGTGCCGAGATTCGCGGCCAGCGCAACGGCAGCGCACGCGCGGACCTTCGCGTCCGGGTCGCGCAGCGCGACATGCCGCTGCGACTGGAGCGTCAAGGCCAGCGCTGCCAGGCTGAGCGCCAGCAGCGGAAGACCGCCGTCGATCGCCCAGCCGGTAATCTGGATCTCGGCCCACAGCGGTGTCGACTCCGGGTCGCCGCCGCGGCCGAAGTAGCCGCCGACCATGCCCCATCGCCCGAGGCCGGCGCCGAGGGGATGTACGGTCAGCAGCTCGTCGAAGGTGTAGACGAGCTGGTCGCCGCGCGACGCGGAGTACAACGTCAGCGGATCCGTCTCGACCAGCGTCCAGGTCCTCTCGCCGATGCTCCGGCCGCCGAGCGCGAGGGCGAACGCAAACGTCGCCACGACGAGCACCAAAGCGGTGCCTGCGACGCGCGAGGCGCGCATGCGGCGGTTCTGCGCCATGAGGATCGCGACGTACGAGGCCAGCATCACGAGGCAGACGACGAGCGACACGCGCACGTGACTCAGGTAGATGGCGGCGATGCCCGCGAACGAGGCGCCCAGCGCCAGCGCGCGCTTCCAGGGCGCCGCCGCGCTCATCGCGAAAACGACGCCGAGAAGGGCTGCATACATGCCGGGCCCGGCGACGGCTCCCGGATTGTCGAACAGGCCGGGCGGCCGCACAATCAGGCCGTTGGGTCCCTGGTAGGTGACGGCCCCGAGGCCGAACGCCGACTCGGTGACGATCCTCGACACTTCCTGCGGCATCCAGCGCCCGGGATCGTAGACCTGCAGCACCCCGACCAGCGCGTTCACCCCATTGCAGACGAGGAGCAGCCCCATCAGCCGCGCGGCGTGATCCGGATCCCGTATCACGGCGGGGGCCCAGAAGAGGGGCGCGATGACGGACAGATAGAGCACCACCTGCGCGAGCCCCGCCGTCGTCGAGCTCGTGAGGGGATGCAGCACCATCAGCGACACGTACGCAAGCGCGGCGATCACCCACGGCCGCGCCGGATGAGGCCGCGCGCGCGGACCGTTCTTCAGAAGGACCCACCCGAGGACGGCGAGCGCGATCGCGAACGACGCGATGCGAACGTAGAGGCGGATTGCCTGCGTGCCGGGGAGATAGAGCA
>DATIEW010000551.1:0-3892 GCA_035455585.1 Vicinamibacterales bacterium
ATGATCCGCTTCACGCCTCGAAAGCCCGGCAGCAACTGGAGCACGGTGAACACGCGTCGAGCCACGGGACTGATCGAGGCGGGACGCATGCAGCCCGCCGGGCTGAAAGCATTCGAGGCGCGCGATCCGGAGAAGTCCGCCGCCTACTCGTTCGAACAGAGGAAAACGGCGGCGTTGAGCCCGCAGGAGAAGACGCGCTTCCGCAGGAGTCCCAGAGCCTGGGCCTTCTTCGAATCGCAGCCTCCCGGATACCGCCGGATCGTCATCTGGTGGGTCGTTAGCGCGAAGCGCCAGGAGACTCGCGCACGACGCCTCGGTACGCTGATCGAGGACTCTTCCAACGGTCGGAGGATTGGCCTGCTCAGACGGAACGAACCCTGAGCGCTAGGTCCGCGGTTCGCCGTTCGCCACGTGCGCTGGCGCACTCATGCCAGATTCACTCAGCGCCCTCATGTCGGAGGAGGTCAATCGAGCGGTATTGGCGTACCTCCAGGACAAGTCGGCGCACTCGGACATCACGGCGGTGCTGGAAAGGGCCGTCGAGCCGCTCGGGGACGTTCAACTCTACTCCCCGGACCCTTCGGCGTATCGATACGTCGTCGCATCCACGAAGAGCATCATCTTCGGCTTCGTGGTCGGGATGAACACGATGGTCTTCCGGCTCGATGAACGGATGCGGGAGCGCGCCATCGCCACCGGGGGGATCGCCTATCCGGAATGCGGCGCCGAGTGGGTGGCCGTCCTGGATCATCGCCCCGACAGCGATTGGCCGGCTGTGGACGTGCGCTTCTGGGCGCGGAAGGCGTACGTCTACGCGCGTGGGATGAATGCGCGGTGAAACGCCAGGGCAGAGCACGGCGTTCGGCAGCGGCTTGCTATACTCGGCCGATGCCAGGGGCCCCGGATCCGTCCGTTATCGAGCAGCTCCGTGCAGCATCGGCGCGGATGCCGGACGTCGATCTGGTGGTCCTCTACGGGTCCACGGCCGCCGGCACGGCGCATCCGGCGAGCGACGTGGATGTGGCGGTTGGCGTCTCGGACGCCACACCCGACCGGAGGCGACAGATCGAGGTGGCATTCCTCCGGACGAGCGCGTCCCCGGTGGACGTCCTGTTCCTCGACGAGGCGCCGCCGCAGGTCAGGTTCGAAGTCGCCCGAACCGGCTCGCTCGTGTTCGAACGGATACCGGGGCTCTGGGTTCGCGAGCGGGTCAGGGCCATGGTCGACTGGTGGGACTGGGCGCCCATCGCTCGCCGCCTGCATGCCGCGGGCGTGTCGCGGCTCCGCAGGGAGGCGCGCGAGTGGTGAACCGCGACCTTGTCGCGAGGAAGATCGCGCGCGCCCGTCAGTGGGTGGCCGATGCAGAGGCCCGGGTGCGGCAGCCCCGCGACGTGTTTCTCGCCAGCATCGAAGCGCGGGACCTTGCGACGTTCTACATCTTCCTCGCCGTCCAGGAGGTCATCGATCTCGGTGCCCACTGGGTTGCCGACGAGGGGTGGGGAACGCCCGATGATGCTGGCGGAACGTTCGATATCCTCGCTTCGCGCGGAGCCATTCCAGTCGATCTGGCAGACGGCCTGCGGGCGGCCGTAGGGCTGCGCAATCGAATCGCACACGGATACGCGACGATCGATCACGAACGGCTGCATCAGGAAGCGACAGCCGGCATCAGCAACCTGCGTGACTTCCTGTCGCGGGTCGCATCTGCGGCGGGCCTCTGACCGCCATTCGAATCAAGCGAGACTCTTGAACACAGAGCTCGAGATGCTGCCCTCGACCGGGCTCAGGGTTCAAGCCGAGCGCAGGACAGAGATCGGATCGATCCGTGACGCCCGGCGCGCCGGCACGTAGCCGGCCATGCCGGCGATTGCGGCCAGTCCGATGGTCACCGCTGCGAAGGTCAGCAGATCCGTGGCAGTCACGCCGTACAGGAGGGAGGCCATCAGGCGGGAAAACACGAACGAGCCGAACAGTCCGATGACTATCCCGGCAAGCGCCAGGGAGAGCGTCGTCGCCATCACGCCGAGCTGGACACGTCCCGGGGAGGCGCCAAGGGCCATGCGGATGCCGATCTCGGGCGCGCGCTGGCTGACCGCGTGCGAGATGACCCCGTAGATACCCAGCGCCGACAGGAGCAAGGCAACCAGCGCGAACGCGCCGAGCAGCTGCAGAATGAACCGGCGCGGCGAGAGCGCGCGGTCGACGATCTGTCCCAGCGTTCGAAAGTCGTCCGTCGGAAGAGATGGGTCGATCGATCGCAGCGCCGCTCTGACGCTGGGCACCAGGGACTCGATCTCGCCATGCGACCGCACCACCAGCTCCACGGCGGCCGCGTCGGCCTGGTAGACAGGCAGGTACATCTCGAGACCCGCGGCTTCCTCGAGCGTGCTGTGGCGGACGTCGCCCACGACGCCCACGACGCGCAACTCGACACGCCCGATCACAACGATCCGTCCGATCGGGTCCATGCCAGGCCAGAGCGTCCGCGCCAGCGTCTCGTTGACGATCAGCACGGTTTCGCGATCGGCCGTGTCCTGTACCGTGAAATCGCGGCCGGCGATGAACGGTATGCGCATCGTCCGCAGGTAGCCGGCATTCACGATGCGGGGAAAGGCGTCGGGCCACTGATTCGAAGGGCGCGTGTCCCCACGCGCATGGATCGACCAGCTCCGGTTCCTGCCAAGCGGAAGCGTGTCGGTCAGGCCCACGGAGTCGATTCCGGGAAGAGCCGCGACCGTCTCGGTCACGCGCTGGTAGAATGCCAGCCGTTGCTGCCGATCCCGATACTGCTGGCCGGGGTCAATACGCCACGCTGCGGTCTGCTCGGGTCGGAATCCGAGATCGACATCGAGAAGCGTCGCGAAGCTCCGCAGCAGGAGCCCCGCGCCTACGAGCAGCATCAACGTCAGTGCGACCTCCGCGACGACGAGTCCGCGCCGCATCCAGGCCCCGCTCCGTCCCTCGCTCGATCCCCGGTCCGAATCTCTGAGTGCTTCCTGGTCGTCGGCGCGGGACAACTGCCACGCGGGGACGCTGCCGAAGAGCAGCCCTGTCGCAAGGGCCGCCGCCACCGTGAAGAAGAACGCGGCGCCGTCGATCTCCACCGACCTCAGGAGCGGGATGCTGAGCGCCTGGGTGCTGGTGATCGCGCGAGTCGCGGCAAACGCGACGAGCAGGCCGAGACCGGCTCCACAGAACGCGAGGACGACGCTTTCCGACAGCATCTGGCGAACCAGCCTCGACCGCGTGGCTCCGAGGGCGCTTCGTACGGCCACCTCTTTGCGCCGCACCGCGCCGCGCGCGAGCAGAAGGTTGGCGAGGTTCGCGCACGCGACGAGCAGCACGAGGCTCACAGCGCCCGCCAGCACCAACAGCGCCCGCCGGACGCGGCCCCTGATCTGATCGGCCAGAGGCGTGACGGCCGCGCCCAGACCCCCTCGCTTCGGCTGCGCCTGCTGGAGCTGCCGGTTGATCAGGTCCAGATCCGCTTGCGCCTTGGCGACCGTGAGGCCGGGCTTCAGGCGTCCGATCACAGCCAATGTGTTGCCCCAGCCATCGGTTTCATCGCTGACCGGGAACGGCGTCAGGAAATCGATCCTGGAGGCAGGCACGAAGATCGACGCAAAGTCGAACGTCGCGGGCAGGACGCCGACAATCGTCGTGGGCGCGCCGTCCAGCAGGATCGATCGCCCGACGACCCCGGGGTCGGCTCCGTACCGGCGCTCCCAGAAGCCGTTGGTGAGGATCAGAGCCCGGCGCCCGTTCCACACGCACTCCTCGTCGGCGAAGCCCCGTCCCAGAACAGGTTGAACGCCGAGCAGATCCAGAAACGTCTGCGTCACGCCGACGCCGATCAGCCGCTCGGGCTCCCCGTCGCCGACGAGGCGATAGC
>DATIEW010000552.1:0-8181 GCA_035455585.1 Vicinamibacterales bacterium
CGACTTGAGCTGGCGTCGTCCCAGGACGCCTTTCAGACGCCGTCCGTCCTGCCCCGCCCCAGGCGTGGCGCCGATCTGGCCGCGCAGCAGCGACCACAACTCGCGCGTCTCGGGCCTGTGCTCGTCGAAGCCCAACGTGTAGTACCGGCTAGTCGCCTCGCGACGCGAGGTCACCCAGCCGGCGTCAGCCAGGGTCTTCAGGTGACGGCTCACCGTGGACTGCGGAAGCTGCAGCACGGCACACAGCTCCGAAACCGTCAGCTCGTGGCGCTCCAGGAGCAGGAGCATGCGGCTACGGGTGGCATCGGCCAGGACCGTCAGGTCGTCGAGGATCGCGGCTTCCATCCGTCCATCCGGATGAAGTGTTTCATAGGCCGGGCCCGGTTGTCAACTGTCAACCCCTACTTCCTTAGTACTCTGCCCGGCAGCGCGTCGGTGAACTTCCCGTCGGCCACGACGGGGACTCCGTTCACCAGGACCCACGACACCCCCACGGCGAGCTGGTGGGGATTCGTGTAGGTAGCGAGGTCACGGATTCTGGCAGGATCGAAGATGACGATGTCGGCAATCGCGCCCGCGCGGATGACGCCTCGATCGGTCAGTCCGAACACGGCGGCCGGGAGGCTGGTCATGGATCGAATCGCCGATTCGAGGCTGGTGATGCCGCGCTCCCGCACGTAGACACCCAGACGGCGCGCGAACGCTCCGTAGTTGCGTGGATGAGGCTGGCCGGCGCCCATGGGCACGAGCCCGCCATCGCTCGACACCATCGTGTACGGCCGTGTCATGATGTGGCGGATGTCGGCCTCCGACATGTTGAACGACACGATCGACGGACTGCCGCGCACGATCAGTTCGAGGGCGGCGGTTTCCGGAGGCACGCCGCGAGCCTTTGCGATCCCGGCGAGCGTCTGCCCCTCCAGCGAGCGGTCCGGCGAATAGGAGGCGATCTGAATGGCGTCCGCTCCGCCCCGCCTCCGGATGTTCTCGCGGATCGTGCCCTCGAGAGACTCACGTGCGGCCCGCTCTGCGGGCGGCTGCTCCTCCTTCTCGAGCCGATCCGCGGCCGGAACGTCGGTGCCGCCCGGCAGCAGCGCGGCGCGCAGCGACGTGGACGAGGCTTCGTACGGATACTGATCGGCGAACACCTGGACGCCGCGCTCGCGCGCTCGATCGATCCGCATCGTCATGGCCTGCGACAGGCCCCAGCTGTCGGGTCCGAGCGCCTTCATGTGGCTGACGATGCCGATGACGTTGGCCGCCTCGGCGATGCGGATCACTTCGTCGACGGCGGCGACGACGCCGATGCCGTAGTTGCCCTCGTCACGTATGTGGCTGGTGTAGAGACCGCCGAACTCGCCGGCTGCCTGCGCCAGCGCGATGACCTCCTCGGTTGCGGCATAGCTTCCCGGCGCGTAGAAGAGCCCGCTCGAGAGCCCGTACGCCCCTTCCTTCATCGCGCGGCGCACGAGCGCCTTCATCTGCTCGAGTTCCTCGTCGCTCGGCGCCCGCTTACCCGATCCCAGCACTTCCCTGCGCACGCTGGCGTGACCGATGAGCAGTGCGACGTTCGGACCGATGCGCCCCTTCTCGAGCCCGGCGCGCTGCGCTGCCAGGTCCGTTGGGCCGCCTCCGTCCGGATTCACGACAACGGTCGTCACGCCCTGCGCCAGAATGGGCTGCGCCTGCCTCAATTCCGGACGCCTCAGCCCTTCCGCCGCGTGCGAATGCACGTCGATGAAGCCGGGCGCGAGCACCCGGTCCTGCGCGTCGACGACCGTCGTGCCCCTCGCGCCGCTCAGCCGCCCAACAGCCGCGATGCGATCGCCGCTGATGCCGACGTCCGCACGCAGCCACGGGTTGCCGGAGCCGTCCAAGACACGGGCGCTGCGGATCAAGACATCGAAGGAAGCTGGCTGGGCAGGCTGGAGGATCGAGATCGCCAGCCCGGCTCCCGCCACGATGCCTGCCGCCGCAAGGAGACGCATCGGGGGACATTCTACGCGTCGTCAACCTCCAACTGCCAACTCCCAACTCCCGATTGCGTTTCTTACTCGACGGATTGAGTCGAACGTGCCAGGTCTCAACCCACCGACTTCAGGCGGTCAGCTGCTAGCGAGCGTTGGACGAGCCGAACACGTTCGACCTCGAGCGGAGCCGTCGTTGCTGCGGTTGTCAATTGGAACGGGTTCTGTCAGTCTGGTTGAAGAAAGTGGGAGGGTCATCATGGAGGCAACGAAGAATCTGACCGTCGCGCGCGCGGACGCGAGCGTCTGGGACGCGCCGGCGTTGAAGGCCCGGCTCCTCGCGTGTGATCGCGAGCGCTTGATGGAGGCTGGACTTGGTTCAGCTCTGGCGTTGATGGGCGCACGCCGCGGGGGCGTTTCGGGAGGCGTGCTGGCGATCCTCGGCAGCACGCTGGCGATACGGGCGGCTCTCGGGCATCACGACCTCCGCTCGGCGCGCGAATGGGTCGACAGGACGCGGCGCGAACGTGGCTGGCAGCGCCGGGATGTCGTGGAGGATGCCTCCGAGGAGTCCTTCCCGGCAAGCGACGCGCCGGGGTGGACGGCCGGAGCGGCCACGACGGATCGGTGACCGGGAGGGCCTTCAGCAGCGGAACCGGCGTGCGAGCGGGGGAGGCGCACGGAATACCGGTGCGTCATTGTCGCAACATGAGCGACGCGGAGCGCTGGGTGTCGGTTGCCGTCGGCGCCGGGCTGGTCGCCTACGGCCTGAGCCGGCCGCGCAGGGCCGGCTGGTTGCTGGCGGGCTTCGGCGCGCTTCTCGTGCGTCGGGGGGCCAGTGGCCACTGCCACACCTACGAGGCGCTGGGGATCACGCGCTGGCGTTTCACAGGAGACCAGGAGATCAGGAGGAAACAGGAGGTCAGGAGATCAGGAGGACGTTGAAACGTTAAACGGAGGACGAACGGAGGGGCCCGGGGTCTGTGCACCCATGCCTCCGTTGAGTGCTGAGTCAGCCCATGCGCCCTTCGTTCGTCCTTCGTTCACTCCGTTCCTTCGTGTTGACCTCCGTGCTCTCCGTCCCCTCCGTTACCTCCCAGCCCGCTTGCGTGTCGCGGCGTTGATGCCCCATCATCGCGGCATGCCCGATCAGGCCACGATTTCCTTTGCCGACTTCGAGAAGGTCGACGTCCGGGTGGGACGCATCATCCGCGCCGATGAGTTTCCCGAGGCGCGCAAACCTGCCTACAAGCTGACGATCGATTTCGGTCCGGATCTCGGCACCCGCAGCTCGTCCGCGCAGCTGACGCGACACTACAGGCCGGCCGACCTGCAGGGGCGCCTGGTCGCCGCCGTGGTGAACTTCCCACCCCGGCAGATCGGCCCCTTCCGATCGGAGGTGCTGACGCTGGGCGTTCCGGACCAAGCAGGGGCCGTCGTCCTCCTCGTGCCCGAACGCGACGTGCCGGTCGGTGGGAAGATGTTCTAACGTGTCAACTCCCAAAACCCAACTTCCAACTCCCAACGTGCCGTGCCACAGACGAGTGGGAGTTGGAGGTTGGCAGTTGGGGTCGACGGCAGACTTGTACTCCGGGCTCAGTCGGCGACGGGTTTCTGCCGGCTCGGCCGCTTGCGAGGCGTCCTCGAAGCGCTCCGCTTTTTCACCAGCCCGCTTCGAGCAGCCGGCTCCGCGAGATCGCGTTCGGCTTCGAGCCAGTCGTCCAGGTCGTGTCCGTGTACGCGGCCACGCGCCGTGAACCGGTCGTAGGCACGACGTGCAATCCGTTCGTGTCTCGACTCGCCGGCCGGAGCCTCGACACGGTCCGGCGGGAGCACTGCCTGAACCCCGGAGCCAGTCCCGTCAGGAGTCTTGTTTCTTTCTCTGGCCATATCGTTCTTGCCCTCCGCAACTGCTGTGCCAAACGGACCCGCCCGCTCGCCAGCTTGTATCCTGCCTCGAGTCGGCGCGGGAGCCGGTCCTTGCGACGCCAGGTTGTACACAGCCCGTCAGCCTGCCGACGAAGTCGCCTCAGCTGCCGCTCGGGACCCGAACCGCGAACGGCGAACCACGAACCGCGACCTGCGAACCGCGAACCCGCGATACACTTTCTCCGCACTCGGACAGGTCCGGCAGCCTGTCCTCACGCTACACCCGGCAAGCAATGGAGGCAACGGCATGCTCCGATCAGTTCCGCGGCTCGTCTGCTGGCTGGCGGCCGCCAGCATTTTGGTACCGGCAACGGCTGGCGCCCAGCCCGGTCGGCGGCCGGGCGCGGCCGAACCGATCCCATCCATTGACGACCGCACGAGCGGTCTGAAGAAGATCGACGGCTTCTTCCCCCTCTACTGGGACGAGGCGGGAGGGCGACTCCTGATGGAGATCCCGAGGCTGAATACCGAGGTCCTGCATTCCACCGGCCTCGCGACCGGGCTCGGTTCGAACGACATCGGCCTCGATCGGGGCATCCTGACGGGCTCGCGGATCGTCACGTTCGAACGCGTGGGACCGCGGGTGCTGATGGTGCAGCCCAACTACCAGTACCGCGCCGTGACGAGCAGCGCCGCGGAGGCCCGCACGGTTCGCGACGCGTTCGCGCGATCCGTGCTGTGGGGCTTCCAGATAGCGGCGGCGTCGGGCGACCGGGTGCTCGTCGATTACACCGAGTTCCTGGTGCGCGACGCCAACGAGATGGCGGGGCGTCTGCGCCCGGGCACCTACCGCTTCGAAGCCGGCCGGAGCTCGGTCTACATGCCGATGACGCTCAACTTCCCCAAGAACACCGAGATGGAAGCGGAGCTGACGTTCGTCCGCCAGCCGGCCGGCGCCGGGGGACCTGGCGGCGGCCGAGGCGGCGGCCGGGGCGGCGGCGGTGGATTCGTCGAAGGCGTAGGGAGCGTGGCGGCCACGGCCGAAGCGGCGAGCATCCGGATACACCATTCGATCGTCGAGCTGCCTGACGACAACTACACGCCGCGCCGGTTCGACCCGCGGGCGGGCTTCGGCGGTCTCTCCTACGAGAACTACGCGGCGCTGCCTCACCAGCCGATGACCCAGCGGTTCATCCGCCGGCACCGCCTGCACAAGAAGGACCCCGCGTCCCGCGTCAGCGACCCGGTAGAGCCGATCGTGTACTACCTCGATCCGGGCGCGCCCGAGCCGATCCGATCGGCGCTGCTCGAGGGCGCGCGCTGGTGGAACCAGGCGTTCGAAGCCGCCGGATATCGCAACGCCTTTCAAGTGGAGCTGCTGCCCGAGGATGCCAGCCCGCTCGACATCCGCTACAACGTCATCAACTGGGTGCACCGATCGACGCGCGGCTGGAGCACCGGCGGCAGCGTGACGGATCCGCGGACGGGCGAGATCATCAAGGGCGTGGTCACGCTGGGGTCGCTCCGTATCCGGCAGGACTACCTGATAGCCGAAGGGCTGCTCAGCCCGTACAAGACCGGGACGGAGACGCCGCGCGAGCTGACCGAATGGGGCCTGGCCCGCATCCGGCAGCTCGCAGCCCACGAGGTCGGCCACACGCTCGGCCTCGGCCACAACTACTACGACAGCGAGGCGGGCCGGATCTCGGTGATGGACTACCCGCATCCGCTCGTCACGCTGAAGGCGGACGGGACGTTCGACCACTCGAAGGTCTACGACGTCGGGATCGGCGCGTGGGACAAGGTGGCAATAACCTTCGGGTACCAGCACTTCGCGCCGGGCGTGGACGAGCAGACGGCGCTCTCCGCGATTCTGGACGAGGGGCACAAGAAGGATCTCTGGTATCTGACGAATCAGGATCTGAGCGCGCACCCGCGTGTCGACCAGTGGTCGAACGGCACCGACGCGACAGCCGAGCTGAAGCGGATGATGGACGTGCGGCGCGTGGCCCTGTCGCGATTCGGCGAGCAGGCGATCAGACTGCACGAGCCGATGGCGACGATCGAAGAGGCGCTCGTGCCGCTCTACCTTCACCATCGCTATCAGGTCGAGGCCGCCGCGTCGGTGGTTGGCGGCATCTACTACGGCTACGCGATGCGGGGGGACGGCCGCGAGCCCGTCCGGTTCGCGCCGGCCGCCGAGCAGCGTGCTGCCGTCCAGGCCGTGCTGGCGACGCTGAAGCCGTCGGAACTGGTCCTCCCGGCGGATCTCCTTCGCAAGATCCCGCCGCGGCCTGCCGGCTACGGCGGCTCCCGGGAGCTGTTCCCGCGCTACACCGGCTCGATGTTCGACGCGATAACCCCGGCGGTGGTCGCCGCGGACATGGCCGTCGGCCTGCTCCTCGACGAGGCCCGGGCAGCGCGCCTCGTGCAGCAGCATGCCGTCGATCCATCGATGCCAGGCCTCGAATGGGTCATCGACGAGTTGATGACCGCCACGTTCAACGCGCAGACGGCGAACCCATAGGAAGCCGAGGTGACGCGCGCCGTACAGCGGGTGGTCGTCGAGAACCTGACGACGCTGGCCGATGCCGCCAACATGTCGCAGGTGCGCGCGATCGCTACGCTCGAGCTGGAGCAGCGCATGCTCGCGCTCTCGAAGGCGGGCACGGGCAGCATGCTGGCGCACGATCGTCTGCTCGCCGCCGACATCAAGCGGTTCCTCGAGCGCCCCTCCTCGCCAGCGACGCGCGAGAGCCTCCCTGGCGCTCCGCCGGGCGCGCCAATCGGCGAGCCCGCGATGGACTGGCTGCAGAGGAGCATCGAGCCACCGTGCTCGCTGTGGGACGGGCATTGAGGGGTCAGACCGGGGTCTGACCCCACGTTCTTGCCAGCTCTCGACGACGCTGCCAGACTCGCTTCATGTTCGCTCGTCCGGCCCTCGTGGCGTCTGTCATCGTTGCGTCCCTCACGGCCGTTCCCTGGGATCGTCAGGGGACGGATCCGCGGTCGCTCGGCCCGTTCGACTCGGTCCTCACGCTGGACGATGGCGAGTGGCGCGACCTGCGGGCCGGCCGCACGATTGTCCGTTCCCTCCCGCCGGCGCACGACGATCACGTCGCGCTCTTCCTGGCCGGACGGATCACCATAACGCCCGAACGCTTCATCGAACGCCTGCGCCGCAGCGCCGAACTCTGGAAGAGCGAACAGGTGCCGCGGAGCGGGACCTTCACGGCCCCTGTCGATCCGGGCAACGTGGCCAGCATGATTCTCCCGGCGACCGACGTGCGGGGCGCGCGAGACTGCCAGCCGGGCAGCTGCAGCGTGAAGCTGGGCGCTCCGGAGATGGAGCGGGTGCGCCGGGCGATCGAAAGGAACTCGGGCAGCTGGGAGGAGGCCGTCCAGCGGGAATTCCGGCAGATCGCACTCGACCGGGTCGCGGCGTTCCGGCGCGAGGGGCTGCGCGGTCTGCCGGCGCCCCACGACCACAGCATCGCCGCCGACCTGCAGACCGTCCTCTCACAACTGATGCTCGCCACGCCCCTGCTGTCGCGGCACGCTCGAACCGTTGCGGACTACCTGGAGCGCTACCCACGGGCTGCGCTTCCTCCAGGCGCGGACGAAGTGACCTACTGGCTGGAGACATCCGAGACGCCCAAACCGACGATTCAGGCGCTCCACGCCGTCGCCGAACGGCGGCGGGGCCGCGATCAGGTCGAGGTGATGGTCGTTACGCTCCAGATCTTCGCCACCCACTACGTTAACGGGTCGCTCTCGGTCTCCGCGCTGCTGAGAGACGCCTCGGACCCGTCGCGCCAGTACCTCGTCTACGTCAACAACACGGCGACCGATGGGCTCGGCGGGTTCTTCTCGGGGATCAAGCGCTTCTTCGTGGAACGGCGGATCCGCGCCGCCGCGAAGAGAGCGTTCGAGCACTTCGTCCGGAGGATACAGGAGTGAATGGTGTAGTTTTGAGTTTTGAGTTCTGAGTTCTGAGGGAGCGTGAAAAGATCGGATCAACTCCCAATCTCCAACTCCCAACGCCCAAGGAGATCAGGTTGACCGGACTTCTGGAACTCGAGAGGTGCTTCACGCCGCTCACGTGAGATACAACGGGTTTCAGCAACCCAGCCCCGAGCCACGTGCCTTGGACGTTTGGGAGTTGGGAGTTGGCAGTTGCGAGTTGGGGCCTTCAACGCGACCCGGCCACGCGCAGGATCAGCGCGGAGCGGCCCTCTGGCATGCAGTCGAGCACGGTCCTCGCCTCGGCCTGGAGCTGCGTGCCAGCCAGGGTGCCTGTCAGGATCTCGTCACCGCTGACGTACGTGCATCCGAATGCCGCCCA
>DATIEW010000553.1:0-9793 GCA_035455585.1 Vicinamibacterales bacterium
CCACCGGGTCCATCAACGCACCGGCGCTGTCGGCCGGATATCGGAGGACCCGGCGGAGCAGCTCCCGCGCGGGCTCCGGCACCAACTCCACGATCGGCGCTGAGGCTTCTGGGGCGAGACGGCGCAGCAGCGCCGCCGAGACCTCGACCTCGAGCGCGCCAAGCAGGCGTGCGGCCTCATCGGGCGACAGGCGGCTGATGGCGTCGGAGGCCAGGGGCGTGGTCATCCGCTCGACCGCCCTGGCAACGACCGGAACGGCGAGGCCCTGGAGCACTGCCTGGCGCTGCGCGGCCGGCATACGTTCGAGCGCCATCGCGGCCTGCGTCGGATGCGATTCCACGAAGGCCACTGCCAGTCGTCGTTCGAGGTTCATCTCGACCCTCCGGAGGTGACCAGCATCGAGACCGACTCGCTGAACTGCTTCGCCGGCACGACCACCTGCCCGTCCGCGACGCGGATGACCACCGATGTCGAGGTGATGCTGGCAACGGTCCCTTCGATTTCGCCGAAGCGGACGACGTGGCCCGGCTCGAATGTCTGGCGCAGGTAGTGGGCGCCAATGATGTTGCTGACGGCCGTGCGTGCGCCAAGCCCGAAGGCGAGCGCGAAAGCTCCGAGTACGGCCGCGAGCGCCACCGAGAGGATCGCGGTCAGAAGCGTGATGTCGATGCCGAGCCCTGCGACCGCGATGAGCGACGCGGCGGTCACGATCGACACCCGTGCAATCTGGCCGACCGACGCCGCGAACGGGGCGCCGGCGGCGGCGGCCGTGACCGCATCTCGTGCCAGGTTGCCCACGACGAGTCCGACGACGATCACGAGCACGGCGCCGAGCAGCCGTGGCACGTAGAAGCCCAGACCGGCGAGCGACGCGCTCAGAACAGGCAGCCCGAGCGCGTCAGCCGCCGCCGCGACGAAGAACAGCAGCACCGCCCAGAAGACGATCAGCCCGATGATGTCGGAGACCTGTCGCTCGATCGTGAGGCGCGGAAGTCCGCCGCGAAGCGCCCGGCCCGGGACGATGCGCTCGATCGCGCGGATGAAACGGACGGCGAGAATACGCAGCAGCAGCGCCAGCAGCCAGCCGGCAGCGAGCAGCGCCACGGCCGACAGCAGGCGCGGCTGCTGGGCGATCAGCCACCGGATCAGCTCCGAGAAGGATTCGCGAATGCCCGCGGTGAATTGTGAGAAGTCCACGCCACACCTCCGCGGCGACATTGTTTCACGAACGGCATGCCCTTCGCGTTCCTCCTGGCGTATGATGACGGACGCCAGCCTGCTCACATCGAGGTGTTTCGTGCGACACGGACTTCCGGCGATCGTTCTGGCGGCTGCCACGGCGGTGGCGATCCCTTCCGCTCAGGCACCGTCCTCTCAGCAGCAACGGCCCACCACGTTCCGGACCGGCACCCGCCTCGTGCAGATCAGCGTCGTCGTACAGGATGGGCAGCGCCGGCCCGTGAGCGGACTCACGGTGGAAGATTTCCGGCTGCAGGATGACGGACGGGACCAGACGATCGCCCTGTTCTCGGTGGAGACGGGGAGATCGGAGGCCCGCGCGCCGGACGCGGTATCTCCCACGACCTTCACCAACCTGCTCTCAGGGCCGGCCGCCGCAGGGGTGACGGTGATTCTCTACGATCGGCTGAACACCCGGCAGGAACACCTGCAGCAGGCTCGCGGCCACATCGTCGAATTCCTGAAGCAGCTGCGGCCGGAGGATCGAGTGGGATTCTACGTGCTCGAGTCCGACTCGGTGCGGGTGCTGCACGACTTCACCCGCGATGCGTCATCGCTGCTGAAAGCGCTGGGCCGCGCGCCGGTCTCGACCTCGCGAGAGCTCGCGGGTTCCGAGGATACCTTCCCGAAGCCGGAGCCAGCCGGCGACCCGTCACTGGACGCGGCGATGACGGAGTGGCTGGATCGCGGCGAGCAGGCGATGCAGGGCTTCTTCCAGCGGCAGCGCGTGCTGGCCGCGACCAGCGCGCTCGAGGCGATCGCCGGACACCTGGCGGGTGTGCGAGGGCGCAAGAACGTCATCTGGATCTCGAGCGGATTTCCCATCATCTTCAACGATGGGATCTCCCCGGTGAACATGTCCGACGAGGTCTACCGGGCCACGCGCGCGCTGAGCCACTCCGACATCGCCATCTATCCCGTCGACGCACGCGGTCTGGTCGGCGCCTTTTCGACCGCGCCGAGCGTGAAGCAGCAGCAGTTCACGACGCTGAGCTCGGTGATGACCAACATCGAGACATCGAAGCTGATCGCCGAGCAGACCGGGGGCCGGGCGTACTACAACACCAACGACCTGGGGGCCGCGATTACCCGCGCGGTCGACGACACGAGGCTGACGTACGTGCTCGGGTACTACCCGACCCACGACACGTGGGACGGTCGATTCCGCAAAGTCAACGTGTCCGTGCGTCGCCGCGGCGTCGAAGTGCGCCATCGCTACGGGTACTTTGCGTGGCCGGTCACGCCGGCTGGCAGCTCGACTGTGGAGTCGGCGTTCGAGGCCCTCCGGAGCCCGCTCGAGGCAACCGGCGTCAGACTGACCGCGCGCATCGACACCGCCGCCGCCGCGGATCAGTTCACGGTTGCGCTGGACGTCGACGGCACGGCAATCGGACTCGTCGAGTCCAGGGGTCTGTGGGAGGGTACCGTCGATCTGGTGATTGCGCAGGCCCTGCCCGACGGCCGCCTGTACCGCAGCTTCGAGACCAGGGTTCCCTTGAGGCTCTCGGCAGAGGAACGCGGGCGCCTCATCCAGGACGGGTTGACGCTGACGCGTACCATCTCGCTCCGTCCCGACGTGCACCAGCTTCGTGTCCTGGTGCGGGACGGCGTAACCGGCGCGACGGGCACGCTCATCATGCCCGCCGACCGGGTTCGGAGCATTCGGAGGTAGGGCCTGGAAACAGTCGTGGCGGCCCGATTCAGGCCGCCACGTCGGGCTCAATGGCCCGGCTACACGCCGACCAGCTCCTTCTTCTCTACCTCCTCGATCGGAACCTGCCGTCCGGCCAGCTTCTTGATCTCGACCGGCACCTCGATCTCGAGCACGCCGTTCTTGAACAGAGCCTTCACACCCTCTGTCCTGGCGCCCTCCGGCAGCGCGATCTGGCGATAGAAGCTGCCATAGTAGCGCTCCGTGCGGAGGTAGCCCTCTTCCTTCTCCTCCTTCACCTGCTTCCGCTCACCCTGGAGCGTCAGCATGTTCTCGGTGACATCGATCTTGACGTCGTCCTTGGTGAGCCCCGGCAGCTCGGCGCGCACGACAAGCTTCTTGTCCTTCTGGAACACCTCGATCGCGGGGATCCAGTCGAACATCTTCTCCTGCGGCGCGAGGAACGCGAACGGACGGCGGAATTCGAAGTCCTCGAACAACCGCTCCATCTCGTCGCTCAGACGCCGCATCAGCCTGAATGGCGTCTGCGTGAACGGCACGAGCTCCTTGTTCTTCATACGACCTCCTTCGGGTGAACTGACGAGTAACGAATCAATTCATGAATCCGTCTTGGGTACAGCACACACTGCTCTTCATTGAGATGACGCAATCGAGATGCCGGTCGTGGCATAGACTGAGAAGCGGGATGTCCTGGTTTTCGAGGACCATTCGATCGCCGCTGCCGGCGAGGCGACGCAGTCGCCGGAAAACCGCTAACGGCGCAGCGCCATCGGGTTGAGATAGCAAAGTGCGCGCCGACTCGCCGGCGCGTCAGGATGCCACGAGCACGCACATGGCTGTTTCGAGCTACCCGTCCGAATACGACAGCGATGTCGTCCTGCGGGACGGCACGACGCTGCACCTCCGGCCGATCCGCCCGGACGACGACGCCGGGCTGCTGGAGATGTTCTCGCGAATGTCGCAGGAGAGCCTCTACTACAGGTTCATGAGCGTTCCGCGGATGGACCTGCAGAAGATGTCGGCGTTCACGCACGTCGACTACGACAACCAGTTCGTGCTGGTGGGGGAAGCCGGCGGCCCTATTGCGGCGCTGGCAGGCTATTACCGCAGCGACAGCTGTCCCGATCGGGCCGAGGTGGCCTTTTCAGTGCCCGATGCGCTGCAGGGCAAGGGCATCGGCACGCGCATGCTGGAGCGGTTGGCCGAGATCGCGCGCGAACGCGGCATCAGCGCGTTCGACGCCTACGTGCTCGGCGAGAACCGCCGGATGCTGGAAGTGTTCCGGGAGTCCGGGTTCGACGTGTCGCAGGAGCTCGAGCGCGGCGTGTTTCACGTGTCGCTCTCCATCGAGCCCACGACCGCGTATACGGAGCGCGCCGCCGAGCGGTCGCAGAAGGCGGCGACCGCCTCGATGCGGGCCTTTTTCGAGCCGCGCGTCGCCGCCGTGGTGGGCGCGAACCGGCAGCCGGGCCGCATCGGCTCGGAAATCCTGCGCAATCTGAAGGAGACGGGGTTCACCGGCACGCTCGTGCCGGTGCATCCCGGAGCCGGCGAGCTGGAGGGCCTCCAGGCCTATCCGTCGGTCGCGGCCATCCCCGGATCGGTGGACCTGGCGGTCATCGTGGTGCCGGCGGCCAGCGTGGCGGGCGTCGTGGACGACTGCATCGCGAAGGGGGTGAAAGCGCTGGTCGTCATCAGCGCGGGCTTCCGGGAAACCGGCGACGAGGGGCGCGCGCTGGAGGCCGCGCTCGTCGAGAAGATCCGCGCCGCCGGGATCAGGATGATCGGTCCCAACTGCATGGGGATCATCAACACGGATCCCCGGTTCAGGCTGAACGCGACGTTCTCGCCGGTGTATCCGCCGGAGGGGCGCGTCGCGTTCTCGACCCAGAGCGGCGCCCTCGGCCTGGCGATCCTCGATTACGTCCGCACTTTGAAGCTCGGCATTTCGAGCTTCGCATCCATCGGCAACAAAGCGGACGTGTCGGGCAACGACCTGATCCAGTACTGGGCCGAGGATCCGCGTACCGACGTCATCCTGCTGTACCTCGAGAGCTTCGGGAACCCGAAGAGGTTCGGGCAGATCGCCCGGCGCGTCGGTCGCCGCAAGCCCATCGCGGCGGTCAAGGCCGGAAGGTCGACCGCCGGCGCGCGCGCCGCGACGTCGCATACGGGAGCCAGGGCCAGCAGCGACGCGTTGGTGGACACGCTGTTGCGCCAGGCGGGTGTGATACGCACGCACACGCTCGAAGAACTGTTCGATGTGGCGGCGCTGCTCGCGAGCCAGCCGGTTCCTGACGGCCGGCGCGTCGCGATCGTCACGAACGCGGGGGGCCCGGGGATCCTGGCGGCCGACGCGTGCGAAGCCAACGGGCTGGAACTGCCCGCGCTCGACAGCCGAACGGTGGAAGGGCTGCGCGCGTTTCTGCCGACGGCCGCCAGCGTGGCCAATCCCATCGACATGATCGCGTCGGCCCCGCCAGAACATTACCGCCGGACGGTCGAGCTGGTGCTTGCAGACCCCAATGTGGACAGCCTGGTGGTGATCTTCATTCCACCGCTCGTCACCGCGGCCGAGGACGTCGCCGCCGCGATCACGGCGGCGATAGGGTCATCGACCAAACCCGTGCTCGCCACGTTCATGGGCGCGCGTGGAGCTGTGCCGCAGTTGTCGGTCCCGTCGTACATGTTTCCTGAATCGGCGGCGGTTGCGCTGGCGCGGGTCACGCATTATGGCGAGTGGCTCCGCAAACCTGTTGGCGGGATCCCCCACCTTTCCGGGTTCGACCGCGACGGCGCGCGGCACCTGGTCGCGGAAGCACTTGCGGCCGGCGGGGGATGGATGGCGCCCCTCGAGGCGGAGGCGCTGCTGGATGCGTGCGGTATCAGTGCGGTCGAGTCCCGCTTCGCGCGCACTGCAGATGAAGCTGCACAGGTAGCGGCGTCGCTCGGATTCCCCGTTGTCCTGAAGGCCGTCGGGCCATCCCTCCTGCACAAGACCGAGGTCGGCGGCGTCCGGCTCGGACTCGCGAGCACACAGGCCGTGCGGGACGCATTTGCCGACTTCGCTGTGCGGCTGGCGGGGAAGCTCGACGGCGCGCTCGTGCAGCGCATGGTGGCTGGGGGCGTCGAAATGGTGGTCGGCGCGCTCAACGATCCCTCGTTCGGCCCCGTCGTCATGGCCGGCACCGGCGGCATCTTCGTCGAGCTGGTGGGCGATACGGTGTTCCGCATGTGCCCGCTCGCCGAGCACGACGCGGCCGACATGATCGACGAGATGAAAGGCCGGGTGCTGCTCCGTGGCTACCGGGGCGCGCCGCCTGTCGACGAGGCCGCTTTCCGATCGGTGCTGCTGCGCGTATCGCAGCTCGCCGATGCGTGTCCCGAGATCCACGAGATGGACGTCAATCCGCTGAAGGTGCTCGATTCGGGCGCCGTCGCCGTCGACGTCCGCATCCGGATCGCGCCCAGGGTGAGCGGGGTGAAGGGGAGGCGGGTGACGTACTAAGGAATAAGGAAGAAGGAAGAAGGAAGGCCCTTCTTCCTTCTCTATTGCACGAACCCGTGCTGGGGATGCCTGACCGTCAGTACTGGGCAGGGCGCCTTGCGTACGATGCGCTCGGTGACGCTCCCGAGCAGCATGTGCCCGAGCGGGCCGCGGCCGTGCGTTCCGATCACGATGAGGTCGATCCGCTGCTCTTCGGCATAACGCAGGATCTCGACGAAGGGCGAGCCGACGAGCGCGGTTGCGAGCACCTTGCTCCATTCGGCTTCCGGCAAGAGCGCCGCCATCCGCTGACGCGCCTGCGCCTGCCACTGCTCGAGCAGGTCGCCGAGCGGCGCCGGAAACGCCTCGGCGGCCCATGGCTGTGTGTAGGGATCCTGTACGACGTGCAGCAGGTGCAGCGTGGCCCCGAAGGCTGCGGCCAGCGCACGGCCGTATCGCACCGCAGCGTCGGAGCACTCGCTGAAGTCGGTCGGAACCAGGATCTTCTCGAGCGTGATCATGCGTCTGCCTCCAGGGGCACGTCCGAAGCCCGGCGGCTGATGGGCTCATTCTCCGGCTGGGTATCCCCTTGACTCAGGTAGGCCCAACATGTTGTGTCACCGGACCCCGGCACTGGCGTCCGGCAGCCCGCTTCCGCGAGCCGGGGAAAACGGTCTCCGCTCGTACGCTCGCTGCCGCGGCGAGTACGGATGGTGTTCGCGACAGACGCCAGGCAGACTGATGTCAGAACACCCGTGCAGGACCACTTACATATCTTTTTCTGATCTCCTGAACTCCTGATCTCCTGTTCTCAATCTCCTGATCTCCTGGCCTCCTGTTGCGGGCCGGTTGGCAGCGTGACGGTCACGACGGTACCGCCCTGGGGCGGGCATTCGAACTCCAGCGACCCCATGTGGCGCTCGACGACGCGGCGGGCCGTCGGGAGGCCGAGACCGGTGCCGCGATGCTTCGTCGTGAAGAACGGTTCGAAGATCCTCTCGCGCACGTCTTCGGGAACCCCGGGGCCGCGGTCGGCGATCGACACGCGGCACTCACGGTCGCCGTTTGCGATCGCAACGCGGATCTCGCCGGCTCTGCCGGAGGCCTGGGCGGCATTCAGCAGCAGGTTCAGAAACACGGTCTGGAGCTGTTCCGGGTCGGCCCTGATCGTGGGCCGGTCCCCCGAGATCGTGACCTCGATCGACGCGTGTGCCGGGTCTTTGCGCAGCAGCGCCGCCGTGTCTTCGAGCAGACTCGCAATCGGCACGGCCGAGACGTTCGGTTCACGCGGGCGCGCGAAAACGAGCAGGTCGTGCACGATGTCGTTCAGCGAGTCGAGCCGCGCCACGATGTCCCCGACGACGGCGCGATCGCGGCTGCTCTCCGGCATGCGCCCGCCAATCACCTGCAGGGCGCCCCGGATTCCCGCCAGCGGGTTCTTGACCTCGTGCGCCACGACGGCCGCCATCTCGCCAAGCCGCGCGAGCGCTGCCTGCTCCCGGAGCAGCGCCTCCGTCCGCTTGCGCTCGGTGATGTCGTACCTGATCGCCATGTACTGGTACGGCTTCCCGCGATCGTCGATGAACGGCACGATGGTCGTGTCCACCCAGTAGTAGGTGCCGTCCTTCGCCCGGTTCCGCAGCTCCCCGTGCCAGATGCTCCCGTTGGCGATCGTGCGCCAGAGATCCCGGATGAATTCCTTCGAATGGTAGCCGGAGTTGATGATGCGGTGATCCTGCCCGAGCAGTTCCTGACGCGAGTATTTCGAGATCTCGCAGAACTTGTCGTTGACGTAGGTGATGCGCCCCTTGACGTCCGTGATCGCGAGGATCGCCGCCTGGTCGAGCGCGTAATTGGTGTCGGCCAGATCCTTCATCGAGCGGTCGAGCGCGCGTCCGGCGCTGGAGTAGCTCGTGACGAGCCAGGCCGTGATCCACATCCCCGTCATCGTGAGGCCGCGGTTGACGATGCCGACCCTCGGGTCACCGCCTTCGGGCGAGAGCGCGAACCCGATGATCGCCAGCAGTGTGGCGCCCGCGGCTGCCAGGAGGGGGAAGCGCGGATCGCGGACGAAGAATCCCAGCAGGACGATGACGCCGTACAGCGCGCTGATCGAGATGCCGACCGGGAGCTGGAGGTCGGCTATGAAGATCCCGGCCGCAAGCAGGACGGATGTGACGAGAACCCGCCGGTCGCTCCACCGCCCGGTTGGCGCAGGCCTCAGAGACATCTGGCTCGAACTTTGATTGAGGAGTCGCTATCGGCTCGATGCTATCGCGCCGTGCAGGACACTGGCAAGGTATGACATGCAAACCAGTCAGCAACCCGCGGGAAAGTCCGCGGCCGCCCCGGAATATTCCTCGATGGCCTCGGTCCTCATCGTCGACGATGAGCCGCTGATCCGCTGGTCCCTGGGCGAGACGTTGGAGGCAGCCGGCCACAGCGTCCGCGAGGCCGGCAGCGCCGCCGAGGCACTGAGATTCTTCGAGCCGGGAGCCGAGCCGATTGGCGCCGTGGTACTCGACCTGAAGCTGCCGGACTCGAGCGATCTCGGCCTGCTCCGCCGGATCCGTCAGCTCGCTCCGGCCTGCCGGATCATCCTGATCACGGCGCACGGCACGCCCGAGGTTCTCGAGGAAGCCAGGAAGTCGGGAGTTTCCGGCGTGCTCACCAAGCCCTTCGACATGAGCTGCGTTGTGCCGCTGGTGGACGATTCGGCCCAGGCGTAGATCCTGCACCCACTCGGAGGTTCGCCCGCTTCCACCGGTGCACGTCACCAGGCGGGTCGAGGGGCGCTTCGCTACTGTGTCGAAGAGCAAGCCCGTATAATTCCCAGGTGCCCGCCCGTATCCTCGTCGTCGACGACGAACAGCTGATCCGGTGGTCGCTCTCCGAGCGTCTTACCCAGGAAGGCCACGAGATCATCGAGGCCGGAACGGCCCGTGACGGGATCGCGCGCTGCGGGCCGGACATCGATCTCGTCCTGCTCGACTATCGTCTGCCCGACTCGGACGGGCTGCGCGTGCTCAGACAGATCAAGGCCGCCGAGCCCGACATTCCGGTCATCATGCTCACCGCGGTTTCCAGCGTGGAAACCGCCGTCGAGGCAATGAAACAGGGGGCATATCACTACGCGAACAAGCCGTTCAATCTGGATGAGATCGCCCTGCTCGTGCAGAAGGCGCTCGAGACGACGGCGCTGCGGCGCGAAGTGCGGGCCCTCCGCGCGTCGCGTTCCGAGCCGTACGCGCTCACCTGCATTGTGGGCGAGTCGCCCGCGATGCAGGCGCTCCGGTCGCTGCTGCAGCGCATCGCGTCCAGTCCGGCCTCGACGGTGCTGCTGACGGGCGAGAGCGGAACGGGCAAGGACCTGGCCGCCAAGATCATCCACTACA
>DATIEW010000554.1:0-2225 GCA_035455585.1 Vicinamibacterales bacterium
CGAGGAAGTCCTGCGCCGGGTCCAGCAGGTCCTGCAGGCCGTTGCGGCCCGCCGTCGTCAGCGCCACGACCACGCCGCCGCGCGCCTTGGCCTCCTGGACGTTGCCGACCATCTTCTCGAACACCTGATCTCGCGGCGCGAGCGTGACGACCGGCATGCGTTCGTCGATGAGGGCAATCGGGCCGTGCTTCATCTCGCCGGCAGGATAGCCCTCGGCGTGGATGTAGGAGATCTCCTTCAGCTTGAGCGCGCCTTCGAGCGCGATCGGATAGTTGATGCCCCGCCCGAGGTACAGGAAATCGGTGCGCTGGTAGAACCGCTTCGCGATCTCCTCCATCAGGGGCTCGCACCTGAGCGTCTGCTCGAGGAGGAGCGGCAGCTGGATCAGCGCTTCCAGGTGCGGCCGGGCCTGATCGGGCGAGAGCGTGCCCCGGATCTGCCCGAGATAGACCGCCAGGAGCTCCAGCGCGACGAGCTGTGACGTGAAGGCCTTCGTCGACGCCACGCCGATCTCTGGCCCGGCGTGCGTGTAGACCGTTCCTTCCGTCTCCCGCGTCGCCATGCTGCCGACGACATTGCAGATCGAGATGCTGTGGGCCCCTTTCTTCTTGGCCTCGCGAAGCGCCGCCAGCGTGTCGGCCGTCTCGCCTGACTGCGTGATCACGATCGCCAGCGTGTTCTTCGAGACGATGGGATCCCGGTAGCGGTACTCGGATCCGTAGTCCACCTCCACCGGCACGCGCGCGAGCGACTCGATCAGGAACTTCCCCACCAGGCCGGCGTGCCAGGACGTGCCGCAGGCCAGGATTGCGACCCGCTCGATCTCGCGCAGCACCCGATCCGGTATCTCGATCTCCTGCAGGAACACGCGCCCCGTCTCGAGCGAAGCCCGTCCGAGGACAGTCTCCTTCACCGCCCAGGGCTGCTCGAAGATCTCCTTGAGCATGAAGTGCTTGTATCCGGCCTTCTCCGCCATTACCGGATCCCACGACACCCGCGTGCTCTTCTTCGAGACGGCCCGTCCGGAATAGTCGGTAAACTCCACTCCGCCGGGGGTGATGACCGCCATCTCCTCGTCGCCGAGGAAGACCACGTCGCGCGTGTGGCTCAGCACGGCGGGAATGTCCGACGCGACGAGGAACTCGCCGTCGCCGAGGCCGACGACGATCGGTGGACCGTTCCGCACGGCGACGATCTTGTTCGGATCTTCCGCCGAGATCAGCACCAGCGCGAACAGGCCGCGCAGGTACAGCAGCGCACGCCGCACCGCGTTCTCGAGGCCATCGCCGCGCATCTCCCGCTCGACCAGGTGCGCGACGATCTCGGTGTCGGTCTCGGTGGCGAACCGGTGCCCCTCCTTCTGGAGCTGGCGCTTCAGATCCAGGTAGTTCTCGATGATGCCGTTGTGCACGACGACGATCCGCCCCGTGCAGTCGCGGTGCGGATGCGCGTTCTCCTCGGTTGGCCTGCCGTGGGTCGCCCAGCGCGTATGACCGATGCCGTACTCACCGTCCAGCGGTTGAACGGCGATGGCTTCCTCGAGCCGCGACAGCTTCCCCGCGCTGCGCCGCAGCTCGATCGTGCCGTCGCGCACGACCGCCACGCCCGCGGAATCGTAGCCGCGGTATTCGAGTCGTCTCAGGCCGTCGATCAGGATCGGCAGCACCTGCCGGGTGCCGATGTATCCGATGATTCCACACATAGGAGTCCTTCGCAGCTAGTCGCTAGTCGCTAGTCGCCAGTCGGCGGTCGCCTGTCGTCAGTCACAGTCGTCAGTCAGTCGTCGGGTCGTCTGTCGCGTTTGCGCCGGCGTGCGGCGACCCACCCTTCCTTGTTCACCTGTCTGCTGCGGGCGATGGCGAGCGAGTCCGGGGGCACATCGTCGGTGATCGAGGAGCCGGCCGCCACGTACGAGCCTCTTCCGACCCGGACCGGCGCGATGAGCTGCGAGTCGCTGCCGATGAACGCGCCGTCCTCGATGACCGTCGGGTGCTTCGACGCGCCGTCGTAGTTGCACGTGATGGTCCCCGCGCCGACGTTCACGCGCTCGCCGACCGTGGCGTCTCCCAGGTAGGCCAGGTGATTCGCCTTCGACCCGCGCCCGAGCCGCGTTTTCTTCAGCTCGACGAAGTTGCCCACGTGCGCGTCGGCGCCGATCTCGGACTGGGGACGGATGTGCGCGAAGGGGCCGACGCGCGCGCCGTCGGCCACTGAGGACTCCGTGA
>DATIEW010000555.1:0-2107 GCA_035455585.1 Vicinamibacterales bacterium
AGGCGCTGACGGCGACGTCGGGCCCCGGCATGTCGCTCAAGACCGAGATTCTGGGGCTGGCAACCATTGCCGAGCTGCCGCTCGTGTGCGTCAACGTTCAGCGCGGAGGGCCGTCGACCGGCATTCCGACCAAGAGCGAGCAGTCGGATCTGTTCCAGGCGGCCTTTTCCGCGCACGGCGATGCCGTGCGCCCGGTCCTCGCACCGACCTCGGTCGGCGACATGTTCGGCACGATCGTCGAGGCGTTCAACATCGCCGAGGAGTACCAGACGCCGGTCATCGTTCTGTCTGACGGGGAGATTGCCCAGCGGAAGGAGATCGTCGACGCGATCGATACGGGGAAGTTCCGAGTGGCGACCCGACGCCGGCCGTCGCCGCCGGAACTCGAGAACTACGTCCGGTTTGCCGCGACCGAGTCGGCGGTGAGCCCGATCAGCGAGCCGGGCACGCCCGGCGGCAACTACCTGGCCTCCGGCATCGAGCACAACGAGCAGGGGGCGCCGACGGCGACGGGGTCGGTCCACGCGCGCATGAACGACAAGCGGATCCGCAAGCTGGCGCCGCTCAAGGGCCGGCGCGATCTCTTCGATATCTACGGACCTGCCGATGCGCCGATCGGGCTGGTGAGCTGGGGGAGCGTCGCCGGGGTGGTCCAGGAGGCGCTGGCGGCCGCGGCGGAGAGCGGCGTGGAGGCGAAGCTGCTGGTGCCGAGGCTGCTGCTCCCGGTGGCCGCGCAGGTCTTCGAGGACTTCTTCGCCTCGGTGCGCGCGGGGCTCGTCGTCGAACAATCTCACCAGGGACAGCTCTACCGGCTGCTGAGGATGTACGTGGACGTGCCGCGCGGCGTCGGGGCGTTCGCCAGGAGCGGATCCAACCCGTTCACGCCCGGGGAGCTGGTCGAGCGGCTGCGGGAACTTGCGTTCAATATCCATCGTGCCGGCGTTCCGGAACTGGAGCCGCAGCTGGACTGACCTCCGCTGCCCGGCACTTGGTGAGGGCGACCGCTGCGCTCTCGCGGGCGGCGGCGAGCGAGCGCCGCGAACGAGCGTGTAAGGGGGGCCGGCCGCCGTCGCGCCGAAGGCGCTTCGGGAAGCCTCGCCGAAGCTTCGGCGGAGGCGGGGGGACAAAGTCCCCCGGTGATCAGGAGCACACATGAGCTGCCAGACGTACGAAGCCAAGGACTACAAGAGCGATCTCAAGCCCATCTGGTGCCCGGGATGCGGCGACTTCGGCGTGCTGCAGGCCGTCTACCGCGCGCTGGCGGCCGTCGGGCGCCCGCCGCACGAAATCGCGTTCGTGTCGGGCATCGGCTGTTCGAGCCGCATTCCGGGCTACACGACGGCGTACGGGTTCAACAGCGTCCACGGCCGCGCCCTGCCAATCGCGCAGGGCATCAAGCTGGCAAACCCCGGGCTGCTCGTGCTGGCCGCCGGCGGGGACGGGGACGGGTTCTCCATCGGAGGCGGCCATCTCCCGCACGCGATCCGCCGCAACATCGACCTCACCTATATCGTGATGGACAACCAGATCTACGGCCTGACGAAGGGACAGCTGTCACCGACCTCGCCGCGCGGGCTGTCGACGGCGTCGTCCGTCTTCGGGAGTCTGGAGGATCCGGTGAATCCGCTGATGTACGTGCTCGGGTACGGCGCGCGGTTCGTCGCGCAGGGCACGCCGGCCGACATGGCCCAGCTCGCGGCGCTGATCGAGGAGGGGATCAGGTTTCCTGGCTTCGCGTTCATCAACGTGCAGTCGCCGTGCATCACCTTCGGGCAGCCCGAGGCGCAGCTCAAAGCGCACAAGGCGGGGATGGTCAACCTCGCGAAGCTCGATCACGATGCCAGCGATCGCCTACGCGCGATGACGCTGGCCGAAGATTACGGTCGGACGCTCTACACAGGCGTGTTCTACCGCGATTCCGCTCCGCCTCCCACCTACGAGCAGGCGGTTGCCGAGCGCCATCGGGCGCTGATGCCATCCGCGCCGCCGCGCGATCGGATCCTGGAGGCGTTCGTGGCCGCCTGATTGCGTTTATAATTCCCACACGCCGTGGGAAGACTGAAGATACTCGTTCTCTACGACCGTTGGGAGGAGCCCGAGGAGTCCT
>DATIEW010000556.1:0-4469 GCA_035455585.1 Vicinamibacterales bacterium
CGCGCACGATCTCGAGCAGACGAGCGCCCGCGAAGTCTTGCTGCCGGCGAACCTCGAACCCGCCCACGACCGCCTGCTCGAGCTCGCGATCCCAGTCGCGCGCGATGACTACGTGCGCGGTGCGCTCCTCGTCCTCCAGCATGGCCGACTCGATGGTCGTCACCACGTCCCGCTTGCCGGCGGGCACATGCCGCAGGCGCTCCTCGGGCCCGAGATAGCGCCAGACGACGTCGTGGACCCCGCCGGCCGTCGAAATGCTGAACAGCTTGCCCCTGCCGCCATCGGCCTGCCAGGCTCGGACGGCGGCCCGCAGGTCCTCCTTCGCGAAACGCGGGTCGGTGAGGTAGTTGCTCCACGACCAGATCGACAGGCCGATCACCACGAGCGCCGTTGTCCAGCCGAGGACCGGGCTGCGGTCGACCAGCCGGGCGACGCCGGCCCCGACCAGGATGCAGAAATACGGGAAGGCGGCGATGACGTAGCGCACGTTGAAGGCGAACTTCGTCGCGGTGACGATCAGCAGAACGAGCAGCAACGGCAGCAGCAAGCCGAGCAGGACGTGGCTCCGCTGGGCGGGCGTCGTCCGCTGCAGGAGGGCGAGCGTGCCGAGCGCCATGAGGCCGCCGAAGATCAGCGCTGCCAGCGAAATCTCCGCCCCGAAGCGCCCGAGAAAGGCAAGATCCCGAGTGCCATGCAGGCTGGCGACGTCGGGTCCGAACGAGTAGCCGACGGCGAAGGTGTAGAGGGAATAGGGTAGGGCCATCAGGCCGGTGTCGGAACGATGGCTGGCGGAAACCTGAACGTCGGTGGCGACGCGCACCGCGCGGCTCAGCGCGTAAGCCGCCCACTCCAGGGCCACCGGCGCCGCGAGCAGCAGCGCACCGGCGACCACGAGGACGAACCAGGGCAACCAGCGGATTCGGCACAGCAGCAACCACGCACCGTGGACCGTGATCGTGATGACGGTGAAGGCATGGAGATAGAGGCCGAGCGCCGCCGTGAGGGCGTAGAGGGCGCCGCCGACCCGCGCGCGTCCACCGGCGAGCGTCCATAGCAGGACGACCGTGCTCGCCATGTTCGCCATCAGCAGCGGCGCGTACGCCCGGGCATCCTGACTGTGCCAGAGGTGAAACGGTGCCACGGCAAAGAACGCGGTCGCCGCCAGGGCCGCGGCGGGCCAGGTGAGCGTTCGCCCGAGAAGGTAGAGCAAGGGGATGGTCAGCGCGCCGAGCAACGCGCTCGGCAGGCGCAGCATGGCGTCGGAGTCCTCGACGCCGAGCGCCAGATGGTTGATCAGGAAGCCCAAGGGGGGATGGAACGACCGGTCGTCGGCGCGCCGCAGGAGCTCTTCGAAGTTGCCTGCGCTCGCGACCCAGTAGCTCAGGCCTTCATCGGCCCAAAGGCTCTGATCGCCCAATCCGTAGAGGCGAAGCCCGACACCGCCCGCAATGATGATGATCAGCCAGAGGCGGTGGTCGAGACGCGCGCCGACGGTCACGATGCCCAGGCGACCGGCCGGGCGAGCGCGGTTCGGTAGGCCGACAGCAGATGCACGGCCTGATGCTCCCAGCTCAGCTCGGTCTGAATGCGCTCGTAGCCGATCCGAGCCATGGTCCGCCGCCGCTCGGGATCGTCGAGCAACGCCAGGATCTGATCGGCCAGATCGGCGGAATCGTTCGGCTTGGCATAGGCCGCGGCCGCGCCAGCAGACACGCGGCCTTCAACGCTCTCGAACTGGACGATCGGCTTCGCCAGCGCCATGTACTCCATCACCTTATTCATCGTGCAGATGGTGGTGTAGGCGTTGACCCGATCCGGGTTCACGCACAGATCGGCGGTGTTCAGCATCGCCAGCATGTCCTCGTCCGACGCCCGCCCGGTAAACGTGACGTAGTCGTCGAGCGCCAATGCGTCGCGCAGCGCGCGCATCGCATTCAGGGCCGGACCGCCGCCGACGATGCCGAAGTGGACATCCTTGCGCCCGTGCTTGCGGACGATGCGGTGGACCGAGTGCAGCAGGAGATCGATTCCTTCCTGCTCGCTGATCAGTCCGAGATAGGCCACCAGATGACGCCGGCCCTTTCGCAGAGCAGGATTCGGAGGACCGATGCGCATTCGCTCCGGAGTCGGGCCCGAGCGCACGACGAACACCTTGGAAGCGTGTACGCGGCCGCGCTCCAGCGCGAGTCGGCGATACGACCCGTTGGTCGAGATCACGGCGTCAGCGGTCGTGAACGACCAACGCTCCAGGGACAGGAGCATGCGGCGCAGCACGCTGCCGCGGTCAAACTTCGCAATGAAGAACTCGGGGCTGGCGTCGTGATGATCGAAGACGTAGCGCGTCCCGAACAGCAGCTTGAACACACCAGCCACCAGAAAGATGGTGTCCGGCGGGCTGCAGCCGTGAATCACGTCGAAGCCGCGGCGCCAGTAAACCCAGCACGCTAGCCCGAACTCAAAGATCAAAGCGGCCGCATACTCGATCAGATAGGCGAGCTTACCGGACCCCTGGGGCAGGCGATGCCGGTAGATCGCAATCCCATCGATGGTTTCGTGACGACGCGTCCAGCCTTTCCCCATCGGACAGATGACCGACACCTGACAGCCTGCCGCGGCCAGGGTCTTGGCCTCGTTCCACACCCGCGTGTCGAAGGGTACCGGCAGATTCTCGACGATGATCAACGTGCGCGGCGGGCGGCGCTGGTCGGCCCCCAGCCGGTCGTGCACGGGGGCGACTGAGCCGATGCGGGCATGAGCGCGGTACCGGAGGGGCCAGCCGCGCCGGATGTCGTCGAGTCTGATCAACCGGGTTCCCGCCCAGCGATTGGGATGGTCGACGGCCCGCGTCTCCTTCAGTCGAGCGCCTTCGGCCGTCGCCCGACCTGATCTTTTTGCCCAGTTGCCGTCAACACGAACCGAGGACGATGCATACCCAGGTGATGCGTGGGTTAAGGATCGGGCATCGGTTTCGCGAGCAGCGTGAACGTGGCGGCATCGCCCGGCGCCAGATCACCCGAGAAGACCAGTCGTCGGGTCGACAGAAGCTCTCCGTAGGCACCCGAGTACCAGCCATCGCGCGATCCCTCGGAGCCCACCCGCACCGAGCCGGTGAGCGGGCCAGCGGCCGCGATCGCGAGGATCGGGCGCCGATGCCGCGAGATCTCCCAACCGGCAGCGGTCGCAACGACGCGAAGTCCCGGAGCCACGAGAAAACCGATCTCGACCGGCCAGGGTCCGCCCGCACCCAGCAGGCGATCGACCACCTCGAAGCGACCGCGGCCCCGCTGGCGGACGATGCGCTCGTGATCACAGCCGAAACGTCGTCGGTAGCCGTCGTGCCGGGCGGTGAGGGACCACGCGTCCTCTCCCGACGTCGTCCAGTCGACGACCTGCACCCGTGCCTTCTCGGACCAGTTGAACCTGCCGGCGGGCCGGCTCGAATCGACACCGCCGAGGCAGAGCGTGTTGTGGGCCGCGGTGCCGCGGACACGGTCGCGCCAGGTGCCGGCGTCGTAGTAGCGATAGGTACCCGCGTCGACCAGCACCGGCTCGCCATCGACGTGCAGCCAGAGCGCTAGCGCGTCCGCATGGCCGTGCGCGGCCGTGCGGAGGTAGCCGAGCGGGCCGTGGTCGATCACCAGGAGCACTTCGGGGCCGTCGGCCGAAGCACCGACGCGGCTTCGCGAGATGGTGTAACCGCCGGCGGGAAACCGTCGCACGCCGGTGGGCGGGTCGCGATGCGCGGACACGGCGCCGAGCAGGACGTTGCGCAGGGCGCGGGCATGCCATGGCGGCGCGAGGTCCGGCCGTCCGCGCATCGCGCCCAGCATGGCGAGAACCGAGCCGACGTACGTGGCCTCGCGACCCGGATCGGCGACCACCCGCCCTTCGTCGTCGTCGCCGATCCTCGGATGGCCGCCGCGCCGGTCGAGCAGCGCCCGGAGGTGCTCCGCGGCGGCCTCGAGGCGCCGCCAGTAGGCGTCGGGCATGCCTGCGCCGAGGCGCTCCGCCAGATCCCCTGCCAGCGCGAACAGCTCGAGCGAGAACGCGCCGTAGGTGGGCGACTGCTCGGCACCGACGCCGTCGTCGAGGAATTGCCGGTCGACCTCCTCGACGAGGACCGCACGGCCTCTTGTCCGCCAGCGGTCGGCGGCGGGCAGTCGGGGCAGCAGACTGCCGAGGACGAACAGCGCGGCGGCCTCGGCGACCAGGTGATTGTTCGCCGACGAGAAGCGGGCGGGATAGCGCGCCAGCCAACGGCCATGTGCCGCCAGCATCGCGACGAGGCGCCGGCGTCGCTGGGCATCGATCGTCTCGGGTTGCAGCAACGACAGGATCAATGTGATCGAAAGCGTCCGCAGCCCGATCTCGATCCCGGACGCCCAGTTGATGCCGCGCATCGGCGGATTGGCCTCGATCCACGATTCCAGGTGGTCGAGGCAGCACTGGCGGGCCGCATCGCACCGGCC
>DATIEW010000557.1:0-4261 GCA_035455585.1 Vicinamibacterales bacterium
CGCTGCCAATCCCGTCAGCGATCCCACGCGCTCCGCGTCCGGCCGCGTGCGAGCGGGATGGATGCCGTGCCGCGCTCGTCGGGCATTTCGGCACCTACGGGTCGCATATCGCGCCCCTCCTGCGGAGCGGGCTCACGGCGCTCCTCGACGCCGAGCCGTCGGCAGCCGCGATCTGCATCGGAGCCGGGTCCGATCGGTTCGTGGCCGATCTCGCCGGCGCGCGACCCGATCTGCGCCTCCGGCTCACCGCCACCGGGCGTGCCTCTCCGCATGCTGCAGCGGCGCACATCCTGGCGTGCGATCTCATGCTGCAGCCGTACCCGGACGGTGTGACTACGCGCCGCACGTCGGTCATGGCCTGTCTCATCAATGGCCGCGCGGTCGTCACGACGGGCGGTGCATTGACCGAGCCCGAGTGGGCGGGGAGCGGCGCGGTCGCGCTCGTGCCTTCCGGCGATCCACGGCAGCTCGTCGAGGCCGCGCGCGCGCTGCTGGCCGACGGGCAGGCCCGCGCGGCGCTCGGCGCGCGGGGCGAGGCCGTCTATCGGGCACGCTTCGCCCTCGAGCACACGATCACCGCTCTTCGAGGCCGTCCGGCAGGAGCTGCGGCATGATCGGTCCGGCATTGACGGTAGGGATCACGACGCGCAACAGACCCGGCGCGCTGCAGCGCTGTCTCGCCTCTCTCCGGCACATCGCGCACCTCGATCCGGAGGTGCTCGTGTTCGACGATGCCTCGACGCCTCCGGCGGCGGGCGGCAACAGCGGTGTGCGGCTGATTCGTGACGACGAAGGCGCCGGCTATATCGCCGGGCGGAACCGGCTGGTCCGTGAAGCCGCGGCCCCGCTCATCCTTCTGCTGGACGACGACGCCGCGCTGGTGGAGGCGCGCGGTGTGGAGCGGGCCATGCAGATCCTGCTGGCCGACGTCCAGGTCGCCGCCGTGGCATTCGCGCAAGCCGATGGCGACGGTTTGCCATGGGCCGGGCGGATGCAGCCTGGCACTGGCCACAGTCCTTCATACGTGCCCGCCTTCATCGGCTTCGCTCACATGCTGCGGCGCGACACCTTTCTGACGCTCGGCGGCTACCGCGAGCGCTACGTCTTTTACGGCGAGGAGAAGGACTTCTGCCTGCGCCTTCTCGACGCCGGACACCGCGTCGTCTACCTGCCAGATGCCAGGGTCGTCCATCGACCCGAGATGGATGGCCGCGATCGGCGTCGCTATCTTCGATACGTCACGCGCAACGACTGTCTCCATGCGCTCTGCAACGAGCCGGTTCACCGGCTGCTCTGGATGCTTCCGGCGCGGCTTGCCCTGTACTTCCGTATGCGGCGCCGCTGGCGCATCGAGGATCCGTACGGGTGGGCCTGGATACTGAACGAGCTGTGTGCCAACGCCAGGGGCGCGCTGCGCGAGAGGCGAGCGGTATCGCCGGCGACGATCCGGTTGTGGAGCGATCTTCGACGTGTTCCCCATCCCTATCCCCTGGCCGTTTCGCCTCAGACCGTTGGGAGTTGGGAGTTGGAAGTTGGGAGTTGACACTGATCCATGTATCGCCTCCTGACCATCGGGCACTCCTACGTCGTGGACGCCAATCGCTGCCTCGCGCACGAGATGCAGGCGCAGGGCCGCGGGCGATGGGAGGTGACCGTGGGCGCCCCCGAGCGGCTGGCGGGCGAGCTGGGTGACCTGCGTCTGCGCGTGGACCCGAGCGAACCGTGCGAGGTCGCCGCTCTCGGCGTTCACCTGGGCCGGTCGCCGCACCTGCGCTTCTACGATCGGCGTCTGCGGCGGCTGCTGGCCCGCTCCTGGGACGTCGTGCACGTGTGGCAGGAGCCGTACGTTCTGGCAGCCGCCCAGATCGCGCGTGCGGCGTCTCCATCGGCGCGAATCGTACCCGCGACATTCCAGAACATCAGAAAGCGCTATCCCGCGCCGGTCCGGCGTCTGGAGCGCCGGGTCATGGAGCGCGCCGCCGGCTGGATCGCCTTCGGGCGCACGGCGCATGAAGCGCTCGCGGTCGAACCTCCGTTCTCGACCAGGCCGTGCCGCGTCATTCCGCCTGGCGTCGACCTGCGGCGCTTTCATCCGGATCAGTCGAGCCGCGCCGCCGTGCGCGCACGTGCGGGCTGGCACGACGATCGGCCGGTCGTGGGCTTCCTGGGCAGGTTCGTGCCCGAGAAGGGTCTGCGGGTCATGCTGCAGGCGCTGGCGTTGCTCCGTCGACCCTGGCGCGCGATGTTCGTCGGAGGGGGACCCCTCGAACGGGAGCTGCGCGAGTTCTCGACGGCGCACCCCGGACGGGTGCGGGTGATCACTGACGCCGGGCACGGCGCCGTCCCGGCGCATCTCAACGCCATGGACGTCCTGTGCGCGCCAAGCCAGACCACCGCGCGATGGCGCGAGCAGTTCGGCCGCATGCTGATCGAAGCGATGGCATGCGGCGTGCCGGTCGTTGCGAGCCGCAGCGGCGAAGTGCCTCACGTGGTGGGGGACGGGGGCATGCTCGTGTCCGAGTCGGACACGGCCGCGTGGACCGTGGCGCTCGAGAGCCTCCTCGCCGACCCGGCGCTGCGCAGGGAACTCGCCGCAGGGGGGCTGAGACGCGCGCGAGAGCACTACGCCTGGCCGGTGATCGCGCGGGCGCACCTCGACTTCTTCGAAGAGCTGCTCGATGGCCACGGAGGATCATGCGCCGGTTGAAGGTCGCCGTCGTTGCGGACTATCTCGAAGAGGGCTGGCCGAGCATGGATCTCGTGGCCGACATGCTGCTCGACCGCCTGCAGCGGGAGCATGCCGCGACGATAGCGCCGAGCCTCGTCCGGCCGAGCCTGCGGCGGCGCGCCGGGCGGTTGTCGCGCGGCGACGCGAGTACGTGGGCGAAGGGTGCCGACCGCATGGCGAATCGGCTGTGGGACTACCCGCGACTCGTGTCTGGACTCGCGGGCCGATTCGACCTCTTTCATGTCGTCGATCACAGCTACGCGCAGCTCGTGCACCGGCTGCCCGCCGGGCGGTCCATCGTCACCTGCCACGATCTCGACACCTTCCGGAGCGTGCTCGACCCGGAGCTCGAGCCCCGATCGGCGATCTTCCGTGGGATGACGCGGCACATCCTGAACGGTCTCCGGCAGGCCGCCCACATCGCCTGCGACAGCCACGCCACGCGCGACTTGCTCGTCGGCAAGGCGGGTATCACGCCGGACCGCACGACAGTCGTGCCGAACGGCCCGCATCCGAGCTGCACGCCTCAGGCGGAGGCGGCCGCTGACGTGGACGCCGCCCGGCTGCTCGGGCCGCGAGGGGACTTCGTCGACCTGCTGCATGTCGGCAGCACGATCGCGCGCAAGCGGATTGACTTCCTGCTGCGGGTGTTCGATTCGCTGCGGACCGCACACCGCCAGCTGAGGCTTGTGCGCGTCGGCGGACCGTTCACCGCCGCGCAGCAGGCTCTCGTGCGCGAGCTCGGTCTCGGGGACGTCATCGCGGTCCTGCCTGCGCTCGACCGGTCGACGCTCGCGTCGGTCTATCGCAGGAGCGCGCTGTTGTTGATGCCGTCGGAACGCGAGGGCTTCGGCCTGCCGGTGCTCGAGGCGATGGCCTGTGGCACGCCTGTCGTGGCGAGCGACGTGCCGGCGCTTCGCGAGGTGGGCGGATACGCAGCCGTGTACTGTCCCCTGGACGATGTCGCGGCGTGGCATCAGGCAGTGACGCGCCTGCTCGACGAGCGCGCTCAACAGCCGGCGCCGTGGACGCTGCGGCGTGAAGCAGGCATGCGGCGCGCGGCCGCCTTCAGCTGGTCGCGCTATGCCAGCGACGTCGCGGCCATCTACGCGCGGGTTGCGACGGGCTCCGTCTCGTCGTGACAGCATGGCGAACGTGGCTGCCGCTCGAGTGGTGAGAGTCGTGCACGTCGGGAAGTTCTACCCGCCGGTTCCCGGCGGCATGGAGCGCGTCGTGCAGTCGCTCTGCGATATCACGCGGGGCCGTCTCGAGAACCGCGTGCTGGCGTTCAACACGGGGCGCCGTACTGTGGCCGAGGAAGTTGACGGCGTGCCCGTCACCCGAGTCGGGGCGTGGGGTTCGGCGGGATCCGTGTCCATCGCGCCGGGCTTTCCGGCCTGCCTCTCCAGGGTCGATGCGGACGTGATGATACTCCACGAGCCGAATCCCTGGGCGCTGCTGTCGTACGCGGCGGTGAGACCACGGCTCCCGCTGGCCGTCTGGTTTCACAGCGAGGTCGTGCGCCCGGCGCTG
>DATIEW010000558.1:0-3483 GCA_035455585.1 Vicinamibacterales bacterium
CCGCCGCAACTGCGAACAGCCGTCGATTGCCGGTGCTCTTCAACACGCCGAGCGACTGCGCCGCCCGCATGAGACGGACGGGCTCGACGGCATCGATGGCGCCGCGGAGGATACGTTCGCCATGCCCGCGAAGCCGCTGAAGCGTGGTGGTCAGTGAAGGTGGGTCGGATCGGACCAGCCGGAAAGGCCGGTAACTGCATTGAACTTCCGGAGGAGCTGCGTGATCACCTGGTCGGCGTCGTCCATCGCGCACAGCTTCTCGAGCTGGTTGAGGACGCGCGCGAGGGCGCGGTCCGCGTCAGTGATGGCCTGCTCGGAAAAATACTCGCGCTGGGCGGCCAGGCACTCCCGATGCCGGATGAACTCCTCGCGGTAGAAGTTGGTGGCGATGGCGCCCCGCATGGTGGAAACCCCGCCCGGGTCCATGCAGCGCGTCCCGCGACTCGTGAGCTGGTTCATACTGGACGGATAGAAACAGTCTAATCACGGCGAAGAAGCGCTGTCAACTGAACGTCATCTGACGCTCCTCGCCACCACCAGCCCGCCGACCGAGCCGAGCGCCATGCCCCCGACGATGAGCAGCACCCAGAGCTCGACCGGAAGGAAGGTCAGCGTCCCGAGACCGAGCCCGTCGGCCGCAAGCTGGCCGAATCGAGCCCGGCCGGCCACGAACACGGCCCACAGCAGCGCCAGCGCCACCAACGCCCCTGCTCCTCCCTGCAGGATGCCCTCGGCGACGAACGGTCCCCGGATATAGGCGAACGGGGCGCCCACGAGCTGCATGATCTCAATTTCGTCACGGCGGGCGTAGGCCGCCAATCGGACGACGTTGGCTACAGTCAGCGCGGCCGCGATTGCGAGCATGGCGATGACGAGGAGGCCGATCCCTCTGGCGAATCGCATCGCCGCGTTGAGGCGGCCAAGCCAGCGCCGGTCGTAGCGGAGGTCGGCCACGCCGGGCGCCCGTCCCAGGTTGGCGGCAAACGCGTCGACGGCCCCCCCCGCATCCCGGGCCCCCGCGGTCAGCCGGACCTCGATCGACGCCGGAAACGGACTGCTCCCCAGACCGTCCGCCGCCGCGGCTAGATCGGGGAAGTCTTCGCGGAAGCGGCGCCCTGCCTCATCCTTGGACACGTAGCGCCGCTCGGCGGCGAGCCCGCTCCGATCGACGAGCTGCTCCAGCGCCCCGAGTTCCTCACGCGTCACGTCGTCCTCGAGATAGACGGACAGCTCCGCCCCCTCGCTCCACCGGCCGACCACCCGCTGCAGGTTCGCGTTGACGATGAGGAAGAAGCCGAGGATGAAGAGCCCGGCCGCGATCGTGAGGACGGCCAGCAGCGCGGCTCGCCAGCCGCGGATCAGGCTGGCCACCGCCTCCGTGAGGAAGTACTTCAGCGATCCCATCCGCTCTCCCCCGTGCTCCCAACCCCGAGATTCACTTGCGTTGAGTAGTCATGAGTTGTGAGTCATGACTTCTGAGGAGCTCCTACACGCGTGGAACTACTCAAAACTCACGACTCATCACTCAGGACTACAACCGGAATTCATCTCGATTCGAGTGAATTCCGGGTCTAGGCCACTTCCACGATCCGGCCGTGATCGAGCGTCAGGGCGCGGCGCCCGACGCGGCGGATCAGTTCGCGATCGTGCGTCGCGACCATCACGGTCGTCCCCCGGGCGTTGATCTCTCGAAACAGGTTCATGATCTCCAGCGACAGATCGGGATCCAGATTCCCGGTCGGCTCGTCGGCGAGAATGATCAGCGGGTCGTTGATGAGCGCGCGGGCGATCGCGATCCGCTGCTGCTCGCCGCCCGACAGCTCGAGCGGATAGGCGTTCATGCGATGCTGGAGGCCGACCCACTTCAGGACCTGGAACGTCCGCCGCTGCTGCTGCGTGATCGGCATCCCCAGGGCCCGCGGCACGAACGCGATGTTCTCGAGAATCGTCTTGGCTGGCAGCAGCTTGAAATCCTGAAATACGAAGCCGAGCGAGCGCCGGTACGCCTGCACCTGGTTCGGCGTGAGCGTCGCCAGGTCGCGTCCACCCACGAGAAGCCTTCCCTGCGTGGGCACGTCCTGGCGCAGGAGCAGGCGCAGCAGCGTGGACTTCCCCGCGCCGCTCGGGCCGGTCAGGAAGACGAAATCCCCCTTGTCGACCCTGAGCGACAGATCGCGGAGCGCATACACCCCGCGCCCGTACATCTTCGAGAGGTTGTGGGCTTCGATCATCGGTGGTTTCGCGACGCACCCCGCGTCATGCGGGATTCGGTCTACTCGCTGAGGATCCGCCGCATCAGCTCGTTGACGAGCGCGGGGTTCGCCTTTCCGCGCGTGGCCTTCATCGCCTGGCCGACCAGGAACCCGAACGTCTGCTGCTTGCCGGCCCGGAACTGGGCGACGGCCGCTCCGTTGCCCGCGATGACCTCGCGCACGACCGCCTCCACCGCCGCTTCGTCGTCGATCCGCGAGAGCCCCTCGGATTCGACGATGGCGGCGGCGGGTCTGCCCGACGTCCACATCTTTTCGAATACGTCCTTGGCGATCGGCCCGCTAATGGTGCCTGAGTCCACGAGCCGGATCAAGCCGCCCAACGCCTCCGGGGTGACCGCGGCCCGTTCGATCCCGGCGCCGGTCTCGTGCAGCTTCCGGGTCAGCTCTCCCATGATCCAGTTGCTGGCGGCCTTCGGATTGCCGGCGGCGGCCGCCGCCGCCTCGAAATACGATGCGATCGCCGGTGACTCCGTCAGCAGCGTCGCGTCGTACTCGGGAAGCGCGTACTCGGCCACGAGCCGGCGCCGGCGCGCCTCGGGCAGTTCCGGCAGGCTGCGCCGGATCCCGTCGATCCATCCCGGGTCGACCTCGAGCGGCGGCAAATCCGGTTCCGGGAAATAGCGATAGTCGTGCGCCTCCTCCTTGCCACGCATGGAAAGCGTGCGGCTGGCGGAGGCATCCCACAGCCGCGTCTCCGGCTCCACGGAGCCGCCGCCGCTGACGATGGCCGTCTGCCGCTCGATCTCGTGCTCGAGCGCGCGCTGGACGTGGCGGAACGAGTTGAGGTTCTTCACCTCGACCTTCGTGCCGAGCGCCGACGCGCCGGCCGGGCGGACGGACACGTTGGCGTCGCAGCGCAGGCTTCCCTCCTCCATGTTGCCGTCGTTGATGCCGATGGCGACCAGGATCGCGCGCAGCCTGCCGAAGAACTCGGCCGCCTCGCGCGCCGACCGCAGATCCGGCCGGCTGACGATCTCGATGAGGGGTACCCCGCTGCGGTTGAAGTCCAGGTAGGTCCGTGAATCCGAATCGGGAAACCCTTCGTGCAGCGACTTGCCGGCATCCTCCTCGAGGTGCACGCGCACGATGCCGACGCGCCGGGAGACCCCGCCGGCCTCGTACTCGACGGCGCCGCCGCTGGCGAGCGGCCGTTCGTACTGGGAGATCTGATAGCCCTTCGGCAAATCGGGATAGAAGTAGTTCTTGCGCG
>DATIEW010000559.1:0-3388 GCA_035455585.1 Vicinamibacterales bacterium
TTCGGCAACGCCATCAAGAACGCCTATCCCGGCAAGGACTACGACGACCTTATGGCCGGCGTGGATGCGCTGCTCGCCAAGGGCTTCGTCGATCCGCAGAACATGTTCGTGACGGGCTGCAGCGGCGGCGGCGTGCTGACGGCGTGGGTAGTCGGCCACACCGATCGCTTCGCGGCGGCGTCGGCGAACTGTCCGGTGGTCGACTGGCTGAGCTTCGTCGGCACGACGGATGGGGCGAGCTGGTACTTCAACTTCGCGAAGCTCCCCTGGGAAGATCCGAGCGAGCACCTGAGGCGCTCGCCCCTCACGTACGTCGGCAACGTGAAGACCCCGACGATGCTGATGACGGGCGTCAACGATCTGCGGACGCCGATGCCGCAGACCGAACAGTTCTACAGCGCGCTGAAGCTCCGGAAGGTGCCGACGGCCATGATCCGCTTCAACGACGAGTGGCACGGCACGTCGAGCAATCCGTCCAACTTCCTGCGCACGCAGCTGTATCTGCGATACTGGTTCGACAAGTGGAAGCGCTCGCCGCAGAAGACGACGACCAGTCAGGGGGGCGTCAGGCGATAGCGCAGTCTCAAGGAATAAGGGACAAGGGATAAGGGATAAGGGAGACAACCTGTTAGACCGGAGAGGTAGCCATTCAGTGACCCAGGTCTGGAGGATGCACGCATGCGAGCCGTTCTCTCAATCACGATAGCCCTGTTCCTGGCGCAATCTGTCACGACGACCCAGGATGCCGGCGTTCCGTCGAAGGACGGCCTCGTCGTGTGCGTGTCGGCCCCGGCCTGCGACGCGGGCGCGGCAGTGCTCGCCCGAGGCGGCAACGCGGTCGACGCCGCCGTCGCTACCGCCTTTGCACTGGCGGTGACTCACCCTGCCGCCGGCAACATCGGCGGCGGCGGGTTCATGATCGTCCGCACCGCGTCCGGCGAGGTGACCGCTTTCGACTATCGCGAGCGGGCGCCGCTCCGATCCACGCGGACGATGTACCTGAACGAGGCGGGAAACATCGACCGGAGCCTGACGGCGGCCGGGTATCTCGCGCCAGGCGTCCCCGGCACGGTCCGCGGCCTCGAGCTCGCCCACAGGAAGTTCGGCAAGCTGCCGTGGAAGGACGTCGTGATGCCGGCCGTCGCGCTCGCGCAGGACGGCTTCGCGCTGTCTGCTGCCCTCGCCCGCGGGTTGAACCGCGAGGTCGCCGGACCGATGGCGCGTTTCCCGGCCTCCGTCGCTGCTTACGGCAAGCCGGGCGGCGGCGAGTGGAAGGAAGGCGAGCGGCTCGTGCTCGGCGCCCTCGCCAGGACGCTCAGGGCGATCGCCGACGGCGGCGCCGACGCCTTCTATCAGGGAGCGATCGCCGACCTGATCGAGGCCGACATGAAGGCCAACGGCGGGATCATCACGAAGGAGGACCTGTCGGCGTACCAGGCAAAGGAGCGCGCGCCGGTTCGCGGCACGTATCGCGGCTTCGAGATCGTGTCCATGCCGCCGCCAAGCTCCGGCGGCGTCGCGCTCGTCCAGATGCTCAACATCCTGGAACAGTTCGACCTCGAGTCGAAGGGGCTGCTGTCGGCTCCGGACGTGCACCTGCGGATCGAGGCGATGCGCCGCGCGTATCTCGACCGCGCGCGGCATCTCGGCGATCCGGACTTCGTGGACGTGCCTGTCGCCCGCCTGACCGCGAAAGACTACGCGAAGACGCTCGCCGCATCCATCGACCCCGACAAGGCCTCGAGCAGCCTCGCGCTGGGCAAGGACATCGTGGCGGCCCCGGCGCAGGAGCCCGCCGAGACGACGCATTTTTCCGTGATCGACCGCGAGGGCATGGCCGTCACCAGCACCTACACCCTGGAAGGCAGCTACGGCTCCCACGTCGTCGTCAAGGGCGCCGGGTTCCTGCTCAACAACGAGATGGGGGACTTCAACAAGAAGCCAGGCGAGACGAACACGACCGGCGACATCGGCACGCCGGCCAACCTGATCGACCCAGGCAAGCGCATGCTCAGCTCGATGACGCCGACGATGGTCCTGCGCGACGGGAAGACCGTGCTGCTCACCGGGTCGCCGGGAGGACGGACGATCATCAACACTGTTCTGACGATCGTACTCGGCGTGACGGAGTTCGGGCTCACCGGGCGCCAGGCCGTCGACGCGGCGCGCCTGCACCATCAGTGGCTGCCGGACCGCACGACAATCGAAGAGGGGGGCGTTTCAGCGGAGACGCTGGAGAAGCTGAGGGCGATGGGGCACGACGTCCGCGCGCAGGGACGGCAGGGGGACGCGCACTCGATCTGGATCGCGCCCGACGGGACGGTCTACGGCGTCAACGACAGGCGGAGCCCCGACTCGAAGGCCTCGACGCCAGGGCGTTCGACATCGCCTGCCGGCGGGCGCTAACAGGATGCTGAAGAACGCATCCTGCATGGCAAATGGGCAATGGGAAATGGGCAAATGCGCCTGTTTCGCCATGGCCCATTGCCCATAGCCCATTGCCCATAGCCCATTGTCAGCGGGCACCTGAACCCCGGGCGGATTTCCCCCGTCTAAAGGACATTCGAGGAGCACCCATGCAGAGAATCACCACTGCCGCCCTCATTGCTCTGCTGGCCGCGGCCGGCCCGGTGGCCGGCGCCCAGAGGGAGACCGAGACGTTCGACCGGACCGTTCCGTTCGTCCCCAATGGCACCTTGAAACTCAGGAACTTCTCAGGGGACGTCAAGGTCACGGGATACCCCGGAACGGATGTCGTCATCCACGCGGTCCGGCGCGCGACGCGGGAGCGGCTCGACAACATCAGGCTCGATGTTCAGGCCAGCGGCTCGACGATCGAGATCGAGGCCAACCGCCGAAATCCTGAGTGGCGCGAGAAGAACGACAACGTCGTGGAGACGGACTTCGAGGTTCAGGTGCCGTCCGGCACCGAGCTCGACATCCACGCGTTCTCGAGCCCGATCGAGACCGCCGGAGTCGCCGCGCGCCAGAAGCTCTACGCGTTCTCGGGCAGGCTGACCGTGCGCAACAGCTCGGGGGGACCTCTCGAGGTCCAGACGTTCAGCGGCACCATCGATCTCGACCTGTCGGCCGCGGCCGAGGTCCCGTCACTCGATGTCGAGACCTTCAGCGGGGATGTCCAGGTCCGCATGCCGCAAGTGGGCGGAGGCCGGGTGGAGTTCCGAGGTTTCAGCGGTGATTTCAACTCCGACTTTCCATTGACTCTGCGGTCCGGTTCGAGGCGCAGCCTCGACGCCGAGTTCGGCGCCGGCAACGCGACCATCAGGTTCAAGACGTTCAGCGGAGACGTCCGGCTCCTGAAATAGGGTACGCTTGGGCGCAGATGCGGCAGCGTCTCGCCCTTCTTCTCATCCTGCTCCCGGCGCTC
>DATIEW010000560.1:0-2777 GCA_035455585.1 Vicinamibacterales bacterium
GGCGCGGGCCAGGCGAAGCGACTCGGTCTCCCTCATCCGATCGGGGTCCATGGCAGGCTGTCCCATTGCTCGACGCCGCCGCTCGGCTTCCCGTTCTTCGATCTGTTCCTGGATGCGCGCGTCGGCGTCGACCAGGCCCTCTCCGGAATCACCTGTTGACATGTCTCGAGCCTGAAGCTGAAAAAGGGAAGATAATCAGCCCCCCATTCTGCAACATTCAGGCTCACACAGCAACGGAAATCCCCCGATACCACCAATCTTCCTTCTTCCTTGTTCCTTCTTCCTTGTTCCTTGTCCCTTCTCCCTTGTCCCTTATCCCTTCTATAGAATCAAGTCATGAGCGCCCCGAGCGATGTGCTGTCGGCCCTGCATCCCGCGGCAGCGGAGTGGTTCCGCGCGACCTTCGATGCACCGACGCCGCCGCAGCGCCTCGGCTGGCCGGCCATCGCCCGGGGCGACTCTGCTCTGATCCTGGCGCCGACGGGAACCGGCAAGACGCTGGCCGCTTTCATGTGGTGCCTGAACCGGCTGATGTTCGAGCCGGTGCCACCGAAGGACCGGCGCTGCCGCCTGCTCTACGTATCGCCGCTCAAGGCGCTGGCAGTCGACGTCGATCGGAACCTGCGCCCGCCGCTCTCTGGAATCGCCGCTCGCGCCGCTGGCCGCGGCGACGCCTTTCACCACCCGACCGTTGCGATCCGGACGGGCGACACGCCCGCGGCCGAGCGTTCGCGGTTCAACCGCGAGCCGGCCGACATCCTGATCACGACGCCCGAGTCCCTCTACCTTCTCCTCACGTCCAATGCCCGCGAGGCGCTGCGGTCGATCGACACGATCATCATCGACGAGATCCACGCGCTCGTGCCGACCAAGCGTGGAGCGCACCTCGCGCTGTCGATCGAGCGGCTCGAGGCGCTGCGCTCTCCCGGCCGTGTTCTGCAGCGGATCGGGCTGTCGGCAACACAGCGCCCGCTCGAGGAGGTCGCGCGGTTCCTGGCAGGCAAGGAACAAGGAAGAAGGAACAAGGAAGAAGGAGGAAGGCAGGGAAGCGAAGGGGACGAAGGACACGGAGGGGCGCCGGACGAGATCATTCACGAGGAGTTCGGGACTGCGCCCGCGGACGGTGCGTACCGCCCCGTGACCATCGTCGACACCTCCGCGAAGAAGCAGCTGGAGCTGCGGATCGAGGTGCCGGTGGAGGATATGGGTGCTGCCGGCCGGGCGGCGAAGGGGACCGGCGCTCGCGGCGCTGCCCCGACTACGATCTGGAGCGCCGTCCATCCGCGGCTCCTGGAGCTCATCCAGACCCACCGCTCGACGCTCATCTTCGTCAACAGCCGGCGCATCGCGGAACGGCTGGCCTCGGCGCTCAACGACCTCGCGGGCGAGACGCTCGTCCGATCGCATCACGGATCGCTCGCGCGCCCGCAGCGTGTCGAGGTGGAGGACATGCTGAAGGCGGGCCGGCTCCGGGGGCTCGTCGCCACCTCGTCGCTCGAACTCGGGATCGACATGGGCGCGATCGATCTCGTCATCCAGATCGAGGCCCCGCCGTCCGTGGCGAGCGGCATACAGCGGATCGGCCGGGCCGGCCACACGATCGGCGCCGCCAGCCGCGGCGTCATCGTGCCGAAGTTCCGCGGCGACCTGGTTGCGTGCGCCGCCGTCACCCGCGCGATGCACGAACAGGGGATCGAATCCACCCGCTATCCGCGCAACCCTCTCGACGTCCTGGCGCAGCAGGTAGTCGCCATGGTCGCGATGGACGCCTGGAGGACCGCCGATCTGTACGACGCGATCCGCCGTGCCGCGCCATTCGCGGACCTGAGCCGGAGCGTCTTCGACGGCGTGCTCGACATGCTGTCGGGCCGCTACCCGTCGGATGATTTCGCGGACCTCCGCCCGCGGATCACCTGGGATCGTGTGAACGACGTGCTCACCGCCCGCGAGGGCGCCAGGCGCGTCGCGGTGACCAACGGCGGCACGATCCCCGATCGCGGGCTCTACGGCGTGTTCCTCTTCGGCGAGCGCGGTCCGGGCGCTCGCGTCGGGGAGCTGGACGAGGAGATGGTCTTCGAGAGCCGCGTCGGGGAGACCTTCCTGCTTGGCGCCTCGACCTGGCGGATCGAGCAGATTACTCACGACCGCGTGCTCGTGTCGCCCGCTCCGGGCGAACCGGGCAGGATGCCGTTCTGGAGGGCTGACGCCGCGGGCCGTCCGCTCGAGCTGGGACGTCGCATCGGCGCACTGGTGCGCCAGCTGCGCGAGCTGTCGCCGCCGGCGGCCATCGACCGGCTCACCAGGCGCCACGATGTCGACGCGCAGGCGGCGGAGAGTCTGCTGCGATACCTGACCGACCAGGCCGCCGCGGCCGGCGCCGTGCCGGACGATCGCACCGTCCTGATCGAGCGCTGCCGCGACGAGCTTGGCGACTGGCGCGTCTGCGTGCTCACACCCTTCGGCTCGCGCGTTCACGCCCCGTGGGCGATGGCCGTCGTCGAGCGCGCGCGCGCCGTCAGGGGCCTCGACGTCGAAACCATGTGGACCGACGACGGGTTCGTCGTGCGGTTTCCGGAAACGGAGGAGCCGCCCGATGCAGGCCTGATGGTCCCTCCGTCGGACGAGCTGGAAGCGTTCGTGCTGCGTCAGCTTGGCGGCACCGCACTCTTCGCGGCAAAGTTCCGCGAGGCTGCGGGACGTGCACTGCTCCTGCCGCGGCGGCGTCCTGGCGGCCGCAGCCCTCTGTGGCAGCAGCGCAAGCGTGCCGCCGACCTCCT
>DATIEW010000561.1:0-2067 GCA_035455585.1 Vicinamibacterales bacterium
GGGCCGCATCGCGCATGGCCGCTTCCATCTCGGCGATCCGTTTGGTCAGCTCGGCCGGTGACGCGAAGGTCTCGGCGGCGGGCGCCTCGACCTCCACCGTGTAGTAGTCGCGCTCGTACACCGTCTGGAGGAGCTCGCGGATCGACGAGCGGATCGACTCCGGCGTGATCCCGTGCTCCTCGTTGTAGCGGCCCTGGATCGTGCGGCGGCGGTCGGTCTCGCGGAGGGCGGCCGCCATGGAGTCGGTCACCGTGTCCGCGTACATGATGACTTCGCCGTTGACGTTACGGGCCGCGCGTCCCGCGGTCTGGATCAGCGACGTGGAGGACCGCAGGTATCCTTCCTTGTCGGCGTCGAGGATCGCCACCAGTGACACCTCGGGGATGTCGAGGCCCTCGCGCAACAGGTTGATGCCGATCAGCGCGTCGAATTTCCCGAGGCGGAGGTCCCGGATCAAAGCCACCCGGTCCAGCGTATCGATGTCGGAGTGCAGATAGCGCACCCGCACGCCGAGCTGCTGGTAGTACTCGGTGAGGTCCTCGGCCATGCGCTTGGTCAGCGTCGTCACCAGCACGCGCTCCTCGCGCTCGGCCCGCGCACGGATCTCGTGCAGCAGGTCGTCGACCTGGTCGCCGGCCGGCCGCACGGTGATCCTGGGGTCCATCAGACCGGTTGGGCGGATCACCTGCTCGGCGAGCGCGTCGCCGGCCAGCCGCAGCTCGTAGTCGCCCGGCGTCGCCGACACATAGACGGTCTGGCCCGTGATCCGCGTGAACTCCTCGAACGTCAGCGGCCGGTTGTCGAAGGCCGAGGGCAGACGGAAGCCGTACTCGACCAGGGACTCCTTGCGGGAGCGGTCGCCGTAGTACATGCCGCGCACCTGCGGCACCGCAACATGGCTCTCGTCGATGACGATCAGGGCGTCGGCCGGCAGGTACTCGATCAGCACCGGCGGCGCCTCGCCCGGCCGCCGGCCGGTGAGGTGACGCGAGTAGTTCTCGATGCCGTGGCAGTAGCCGAGCTCGCGGAGCATCTCCATGTCGAACAGCGTACGCTGCTCCAGGCGCTGGGCCTCGAGCAGTCGGTTCTTGCCGCGCAGGAACGCCAGGCGCTCGCCCAGCTCTTCCTGGATCGTCCCCAGGGCCCGCTCCAGCTGCTCGGCCGGGGTCACGTAGTGACTGGCCGGATAGATGTGGATCTCGTCCAGACGCTCCTGGACCTGGCCCTTCAGAGGATCGAGCCGATGGATGGCGTCGATCACGTCGCCGAACAGCTCGATCCGGATCGCCGTCGACTCCTCGTTGGCCGGGAACACCTCCACCACGTCGCCCCGCACGCGGAACGTCCCTCGGTGGAAGTCGTAGTCGTTGCGCTCGTACTGGACGGCGATCAGTCGCCGGATGATCGCGTCGCGGTCGAGGATCTCGCCGTGCCGCACGGCCAGATGCATGTCGCGATACGTCTCGGGGGCGCCGATGCCGTAGATGCAGGAGACCGACGCCACCACCACGACGTCCCGGCGCTCCAGCAGCGAGCGTGTGGCCGAGTGGCGCATCCGGTCGATCTCGTCATTGATCAGCGCGTCCTTCTCGATGTAGGTGTCCGACTGAGGGATGTACGCCTCGGGCTGGTAGTAATCGTAGTAGGAGACGAAGTACTCCACGGCGTTGTCCGGGAAGAACGCCTTGAACTCACTGAAGAGCTGGGCGGCCAGCGTCTTGTTCGGCGACAGCACCAGCGTGGGGCGGTTCACGGCCGCGATCAGGTTGGCGATCGTGTACGTCTTCCCCGAGCCCGTCACCCCCCGCAGGACGGCGTGCCGGCGGCCGGCGCCGACGACACGGGTGAGGTCGGCGATCGCCTGCGGCTGGTCGCCGCGGGGCGCGTACTCCGACGTCAAGCGAAACATCGAGCCGTCGGTCGCTAGGACGTTATCGAGACCGCGACGAGGTACTTCCGCCACGAGTCCAGCAGCGAATGGGCGTGCGGGTGTCTCAGCATGTGCGTGGAGAAGACGAACTTGGGATGCACGGGATCGCGAAGCAATCGCATTCCGGACTCGTCCAG
>DATIEW010000562.1:0-7409 GCA_035455585.1 Vicinamibacterales bacterium
CAATTCCCAAGTCGCCTGTGAGATAGTGGAGACAGGGGCTGGCGTGACGAGAACTCTGCCTTCTATCGCGGCGGCCTGCTGCCTCATCGCGCTCTGCTGCGGGGCGTCCCAGCCCGCGCAGCCATCCGCGGGCGCGCCCTCGGCCGGCCCGGCGCCTTCCCGCCGCCTCCTGGTCGTCACGCACACCGCGGGGTTCCGTCACGGCTCCATTCCCGTCGCGGAAACGACACTCCAGGAGATCGGCGAGGCGAGCGGTCTCTACGAGACGGAATTCTGCCGGACTGCAGACGACGTGGGAAGGCTGATGACCCGGGCGGGGCTCGCCCGCTTCGACGGCGTGTTCTTCGCGAACACCACGGGGAACATCGGCGTTCCCGACCTCGACGCCTTCCTGGGCTGGATCGCCGAAGGGCATGCCTTTCTCGGCGCGCACAGCGCGTCGGACACCTATCACGAATCGCCGGCATTCCTGGAGATGCTCGGCGGGGAGTTCCTCAGACACGGCAGCATCGTGGAAGCGGACGTCCTTGTCGACGATCCGGCGCATCCCGCCGTGGCGCACCTCGCGCCGCGCTTCCGCATCACCGACGAGCTGTACCGGTTCACGCGCAACAGCCGTGCGAACGTGCAGGTCCTGCTCTCGCTTGATCGCAACCCGGCCGATGGCCTGCCTGGCGCAGGGGAGCCGGCCGATCTTCCGATGGCGTGGCATCGCACGCACGGGCAGGGTCGCGTGTTCTACACCGCGTTCGGCCATCGCGACGAGGTGTGGCAGGATCCGCGGTTCCGGCAGCACCTTCGCGAAGCCACCCGATGGGCTCTGGCCTCTGTGCCCGCCCGCGTGTCAGGCCGGTGATCCGGTAGATCACCAATCCGAGCCTGCCAAGCAGCGCCCAGGGTCCATCCGTCAGCCGCCTGGAGATCGTCGGGCCGGCCACGGTGGCGCCGGGCGGGTCGGAACAGTTTTCGGCCCGCGCGCATCTCTCCGACGGCTCGACGACCGTCGTGACGAACCAAACCACGTGGACGACCTCGGGCCCACCGGTGCTGTCCGTGTCGGCCGGCCTCGTGACGGGGGTCGAGCGCGGCGAGGCGGACCTGCGCGCGGCCTATTCCGGGCGTTCGAGCACAAAGCGTGTGATGGTCCTCCCTGCAGGCACCTTCAAGCTGTCGGGCAGGGTGCACGAGGGGGGCTTCGCTGTTACGAACGCCCGAGTCGAGGTGACGTCGGGGATTGGCACGGGCCTGTCCAATTCTACGGCGAGCCTGTCCGTTTCTACGCCCGGGGGGAACTACGCGCTGTACGGCGTTGCGGGTGATATCCAGTTGCGAGTCTCGAGCAACGACTACGAGCCGCGCCTGCAGGACCTCTTCGTTGCAGATCACCAGATCGTTGATATCGAACTGACTCCGTCACGGCCACGCGTCGACCCGACTGGAACCTATACCCTCACGGTCGAGGCCGCCCCAGAATGCCGCTCGTTGCTGCCCGCAACGGCCTTGACGCGGACGTACTCGGCAACGATTGCACGCAGCAGCTCGACCAGCGTGTGGGTGACCCTCGGCGGGGCCAACTTCCTCACCAGCTTCAGCACGGCCAACAGCTTCACGGGCAGGCTCGGCGCGGACAGTGTGTCGTTCACGCTGAGCGGGCCACTCAGTTACTACTTCTACTACTACTATCTTGCGAGCGTGATGGAGCAGCTCGCTCCGTCGACCTACTTCGTCCCATACGGACAACTCGAGGCCGAGCCGACGGCAAGCGGTTTCTCGGGTGCCTTGAATGGCACCATCGAGATTCGCGAGGGCACGAACGTCGGGAGGCTCTCCGTGACGGCCTCCTGCCGTTCGGCGAACCACAGGTTCAGCTTCTCCAGATGAGGCTGTCCGGGATCTCCCCGGGACGTCGTTTCAGGGTACGGGTGGACGTGTGGGACAGATCTCCCGGGGCGTGAGGGTCGATCGGTCCGGGCGCGAAACAGTGTGCCGCGTCCGGGCCTGCGGAGGCTCGCCCGCGGGCGTATCGTGCTGCCAGCCGGGAAACCGGCGCGCCGGTCCGTCTTTCACGTGGGCGTCAGAAACACGGGGGCATCCCGGGCTTTATGAAGCGACGTCCTCACGGGAGGGTAAGACGTATGCGGCGAATACCATTCGAGATTGGCGTTGCAGCGCTGACGGCAGCCCTACTCATCATGGCCTGTGGCGGTGACTCCCCCACGCAGCCAAGCAGGAGCTCAAGCCCGTCCATCACTCGCCTGGAGATAGGCGGACCCGGGTCGGTGGCGCCCGGGGCGTCGGAACAGTTCACGGTCCGGGCGCACCTGACCGACGGCTCAACCACCCTGGTGACGAACGAAGCCACCTGGACGAGCTCGAACGCCTCGGTGCTGTCCGTGTCGGCCGGCCTGGTGACGGGGGTCGAGCGGGGAGAAGCCGACCTGCGTGTGTCGTACGCCGGGCGTTCGAGCACGAAGCATCTGATGGTTCTTCCTGCAGGCACGTTCAAGCTGTCGGTCATGGTGCACGACGGAGGATTCGGACTGACGAATGCACGCGTCGAAGTGACAGCGGGTTCTGCGACGGGGCTGGTGGCCACGTCGACGGGCCCGGGGACCTACGCGCTTTACGGTGTCGCGGGCGACACCGAGCTGCGGATAACGAGAGACGACTACGAGCCGCGCGTCGAGAACCTCTTCGTCGCGGATCACCGGACCCTCGACATCGAACTTGTGCCGTCGGGAGGACGCGTCGATCCGACCGGAACTTATACCCTCACGGTCGAAGCCGCCCCCGAATGCCGCTCGTCGCTGCCCGCAACGGCCTTGACACGGACGTACTCGGCGACGATTGCAGGCAACGGTTCGAGCAATGTGATAGTAACCCTCGGAGGGGCCAACTTTCTGACCACCTTCAGTACGGCCAACAGCTTCCACGGCAGACTCGGCGCAGGTCGCGTGTCGTTCACGCTGTGGGGGCCATCCAACTACTACTTCTACTACTATCTTGCGAGCGTGATGGAACAGATTGCGCCGTCGGCCTACTTCGTTCCGTCCGGAAAGCTCGAAGCAGAGCCGTCGGCAACCGGGTTTTCGGGCGCCCTTGACGGCACCATCGAGATTCGCGAGGGCACGAACGTCGGAAGCCTCTCCGTCACGGCCTCGTGCCGCTCGGCGAACCACCGGTTCACGTTCGCCCACTGAGGCATGCATGGGGGGGAACTCTACAACTCGCGCTTGTCACTCGGGGGGGCGCGCGAGACGGCTTCGGCTGATCGCCGTTCTCGCGCTGCTCCCGGCAGTGCTTGCGGCCTCGTGGTGGATCGGCTCAATCCGTCAGGGAGCTCCAATCGGCGTCGTGATCGTCAGCCTCGATACGACCCGCGCGGATCGGCTGCCGGCCTACGGCTACATGGACGTGTCGATGCCCCATCTCGATCGGCTGGCCCGGGAAGGGGTGGTGTTCGACCAGGCGACGTCCGTGGCGCCCCTGACGCTTCCCGCGCACGCCAGCCTGTTCACGGGGCTCTATCCACCCGGGCACGGCGTCCGCGACAACGCGGATCCGGCGCTCGCCGAGGAGCACGCGACGCTGGCCGAAACGCTGCGCGAGCGCGGCTTCCGCACGGCGGCGTTCGTCGGATCCGTCGTGGTCAATCCGGAGCGCGGGCTGGCCCAGGGGTTCGACGAGTACCGTGGCGTCGCCACCGACAAGCAAGCGGGGCATGGGCCCGAGCGGATGCAGCGGCGCGCGGATGCAGTCGTGACCGATGCGCTCGAATGGCTGGGCCACCAGCCGGCGTCCCCGTTCTTCCTGTGGGTGCACCTCTACGACCCGCACCGGCCGTACGACCCGCCCGAGCCCTACCGATCGAGCGTCGCGGACCCGTATGTCGGCGAGATTGCCTTTGCCGATTCGCAGATTGGCCGGCTCCTCGACGCGCTCGAACGTCGCCGGCTGTACGACCGTACCGTGGTGGTCGTCGTGGGCGACCATGGCGAGTCGCTCGGCGATCACGGTGAGCGCGACCATGGCATCTTCGTCTATGAGAGCGTGATGCGCGTGCCGTTCATCGTCCGGGCGCCGGGCCTGGCGCCCCGCCGTGTCGGCGCGGTGGTGCGGCTGGTCGATGTCATGCCGACGGTGCTGGACCTTGTGGGGCTGCAGGCGCCCGATCTCGACGGCGTCAGCCTCGTCGACCTCATGAAGGGCAGCAGGCGTTCTGATCTGGAGGCGTATTCGGAGTCGCTCTATCCCCGGCGGTTCGGCTGGAGCCCGCTGCTGGCGCTACGCGACGGCCGCTTCAAGCTCATCTCGGCGCCGCGGCCCGAACTGTACGACCTCGAGCGCGATCCGTTCGAGGAGCGGAACATCTACGGAGAGCGGCGCGAGCTGGCGGAGGCCATGACGACGCGCCTGGCTGACATCGCGCGCGAGCGATCGACCGGCACGGGGACGCCGGCCGTACCGCCCGACGTGCAGGCGCGCCTCGCCGCGCTGGGCTACGTCGGGTCGGTGCCGACGCCTGCCATGCTGACTGGGGAACAGCTCCCAGACCCGAAAGACTGCATCGGTCGCGCCGATCGCGGCCATCCGCGCCCGTCCGTGGGAAGCGACGGGCCGGCCGGGTGCGGACGTGCAGGCCAGCATGCCGGATCGGGCGACATCCCCCGTCCCGAACCTCCGTTCTGAACCCCCGCTCATGAACCCCCGTCCTGAACCAGGTCAACGTACCCGTCCGCGATCGTGTCGTCGGGGCTGGCGTCGAACAGCGCGAGCAGCTCCGTGATGATCCCGGCCTTGTCGCGCGCGTCGCGGCGCGACCAGGTCCGCGACTTCACCTCGAGGAACCACCCCTCGGCCGGCGGGTTGAGCAGCCTGTCGAGGTGCACGTAGAACTGGACGCCGCGGAACGCCACCAGCCATCGCCGTCGCTCCTTCTCGACGATGCGCTCGGCGGAAGGGCGAAAGTACTCGCGGTAGAATCGCTGCGAGTGCGCGGCCGGCGCGAGGTAGCGCGAGCGCGACAGCAGCACCGATCCGAACTGGTCTTCACGCGTGCGGCCGGTCAGCGTCAGGCGCGACCGTTCGGCGGTCACGGCGCCCTCTTCGTCGAGGCGTTCGTCCAGGCGGTAGCGCAGCCGCCCCTGATCCGGATCGTCGAACGACCAGTAGGTGTCGTGCTGGCGGTAGCGGCTCGAGCGGATGACCGTCAGCTCGTCGCTCTCGAAGGCGCGGCGCACCTGCTCCTCGGAGGCGACCCGTGCCTTCACCTGGACCTCGAAGCTCTCCAGCTCGACGGCGCCACCCACGGCGACGAGCTTCTGGAGCACGTTGACCTCGCGGCTGTCGAGGAAGGCGTCGATGCGGCGCGCCACGTCGCCGGCCTCGCGTGCGAGCTCCGCTTCGTCCAGCGTCAGCAGCACGCGGTCGCGCATCAGCCACCGGCCGTTGCACATGACGTCGGTGACGTCGGTGGACTTCGACGAATAGACGAGGCGCGCGTAGATCGCGTTGGGATCGCGCCGGAACGCCGGCACCGCGTGGAGGCTGTCCGTGTTCACGATGACGAGATCCGCGCGCTTGCCGGGCTCGAGCGACCCCGTGAGGTGCCCCATGTGGAGCGCGGCTGCACCCAGGCGGGTTGCCATGGCGAGCGCCTGCCGCGCGGGGACGGCCGTCGGATCGCCGCCGATACCCTTGGCCAGCAGCGCCGCGAGGCGCGTTTCCTCGAACATGTCGAGGTCGTTGTTGGACGCGGCGCCGTCGGTGCCGATGCCGACGTCGACGCCGAGCTCCAGCATCCGGGCGACCGGCGCGACGCCGGCGGCCAGCTTGAGGTTGCTGGTCGGGTTGTGGGCGACGCCGGCGCCGGCGTTCTTGAGCGCCCGGATCTCCCCGTCGTCCACGTGGATGCAGTGCGCGGCCAGCACCCTGGCGCCGAACAGGCCCTGTTTCTTGACCCATGGCACGACCGGCATGCCGTGGATCCGTCGCGACTCGTCTGCCTCGTGGAGCGTTTCCGAGAGGTGGATGTGGAGCGGCACGTCGTACTCGGCCGCCAGCTCCGCGCAGGCCCGCAGGATCTCCGGCGTGCAGGTGTAGGGGGCGTGCGGCGCCGGCGCTGGCACGATCAGCGGATGACCACGCCAGCGTTCGATGAAGGCACGCGCGCGGGTGAGCGCGTCCTCGTAGCTGGCCGCGTCGGGAGCGGGGAAGCGCAGCACGGTCTGCCCGCAGAGCGCGCGCATCCCGGCGTCCGCCGCCGCCCGCGCGACCTCGTCTTCGAAGTAGTACATGTCGGCGAACGACGTCACGCCGGACCGGATCATCTCGGCGCACCCGAGACGCGTGCCGAGCCGGACGAATTCCGGGCTGACGAACTCCCGCTCGACCGGCATCATGTAGCCCATCAGCCAGACGTCGAGCCGCAGGTCATCGGCCAGCCCGCGCAGCAGCGCCATCGGCACGTGCGTGTGGGCGTTGACGAGCCCCGGCATGACGACGCGTCCGAGACAATCGATCGTTTCGCCGGCCTCGCAGGCCGAGGCCTCAGGCCCGACGGCGAGGATCGAGTCTCCGTTCACCGCGACTGCGCCAGGTGCATGGATCGTGAAGCGTTCGTCCATGGACAGGATCGTCGCGTTGGTGAGGAGGACGTCGCAGCGTTCGCGCATGTCTCAAGGATAGCGCGGCACAGCGTTGTCCCGCTCGGAGCCCGTGGATCGAATCCCGGTTCTCGAACCGCAGCATGCTCTCGCGGGCCGACCACGCGGTCGCGGCGTCTGGCGACGGGCCCGGCTACTTTTTGTTAGAGTGATGCGCCTGATGCCACCGAGCGAACCTCCGGCACTACCAGGCAGCGGTGCCAGCACAGACCCTGACCCCGCCTGCCCGACGTGGGTACGTGCCGCCGACCTACTCACACTCGTGCTGCTTTGCGGCGCGCTGTGGGTTCTCCTCAGCGGAGGTTTCCGGTCTTCGGTGATGGGCGTGAGAGTGTCGGTCACCTCGCCCGAAAGGGTGGCAGTGCTCGCGTTCGCGGTGACCTTCGTCCGCCATGCGAGGCGCAGGCGACCTTCCCTTGTCGAACGAGCCCGTTCGTTCCGTTCGCACAGGCTCTCCGCGGTCTGGAGCGCGACGGCACGGGTGTGGGCCGTCAGCCGCCTCAGCGTCATTGCCGTGGGGTTCCTCGCGGTCCCGACGATCGGCTTTCCGGGGAGCCCGCCCGTTGGACCGTGGGACAACGTGTTCTTGGACCTTCCCGGACGCTGGGACGGTACGTGGTATCACGACATCGCGGTCCACGGCTACCGGTGGTCGGCCGCGACATCCGAGCAGCAGAACGTCGCGTTCTTCCCCGCATTCCCTCTGACCATGCGGGCGGGCGGGGCTCTCCTGGGCGCCTACTG
>DATIEW010000563.1:0-3839 GCA_035455585.1 Vicinamibacterales bacterium
GGCGTCGTAGAAGCGGTTCTTCATGATGCGCCAGCCTTCGTTGAAGACCTGCTGGCGCAGCGCCTTGTTGTCGACCTCGAGGTTCACGCTGTAGGTGACCTGACGCGCCGTCGCGCTCGTGGCCGGCGCCTCCGCGCCCGCCTGCGCACCGCCACCCCCACGGCCGCCGCGTCCGGCTCGACCGCCGCTACCCGCCGCCGCTCCGCCGCCGGTCGGCACCGACGCTGCGTAGAGGCCGCTTCCGGAACGGAAGTACAACGTGCGGCCGTCGCGGGCGAATACCATGGCGTTGCCGCCTCCACCACCGGCCCCGCCCCGCCCGCGGCCGCGTCCGCGTCCGCCGCGTCCCTCCGCGGCAGACTCCGGCGCCCTGGGCACGGGCGTCGCCTGGCCGGTCTCCACGTTGATGAGGTACATGCCGCCCGACGTGTCACCACCGCCGCGGCCGCCCCGTCCGCCTCCCGCGCCCGCGGTCGAGATCGTCAGCGCGACCGTGTGCCCCTCGGGCGCAGGCGTGAGATTGCCGAACATGTTGCCGGGCGCGGAGAGCTGCCACGCGCGCCGCGCCAGACCACTCCAGTCGATCTGTACCTCGACCTGCTGCTGCGCGCCGGCCCCGCCGCCCCGGCCCGTCTGTCGCGCGGCCGCTTCAGCCGCCAGCCCCTGCGCTTCGTTGTCGATGTCGCGGTTCATCGGATCGCGGTCCCGATCCCGCAGCGACAGCGCCCACAGCCCCATCGTCGTGGTGATGCCGCCCTGCGAGGCGATGCCGTTGCTGGCCGTCTCCACCGACGTGAACACCAGGTAGCGGCCATCGGCCGTCCAGACCGCGTTGCTCTCGGCATAGAGCAGGCTGTCGTCAGAGATGTGCCGCTCTTCCCCGCCCGCGATCGGCGCGATGTAGACGTGCGGGCGGAGCGTGCGATCCCGCTTCGAGAACGCGACCCACTTGCTGTCGGGCGACACGGCAATCGACTCGATCCTCCCCACCTCGCTCGTGGAGACGACGGCCGTCGTGCCGCTGGCCACGGTGTAGCTGTAGAGCTTCTTGTCGGCCGCGCTGTAGAGCAGCTGCTCCGAGTTGGGCGTCCAGACCAGCGCTCCCTTCTCGTTGTCGAGACTCGTGATCTGCTTCGGGCTCGTTCCCTCCGGGTCGGAGATCCAGATCTCGTCGCGGCCCGTTCGGTCGGACACGAAGGCGATGTACTTGCCGTCGGGCGACCAGTTGGGGAACTGGCTGCGCGAGGCCATTCGGTCGGGCAATACCCGCGTGATGTCACCGCGGTCGGTCGCGATCGTCAGTATCTGGCCGCGCACGGATATGACGGCGCGCCGGCCGGAGGGGGAGATGTCGAACGAGTCCACATCGTTGGTCACCGTGACGAGTTCGAACTCGTTTTCCTTCTCGTCGGTGCTGATGTCGAGCTTGATCTCGTTCGTCCGGCCCGACGTCACGTCCAGCTTCCAGATTCCGAAGTTCTCCTCGTAGACGATCGTCTTGCCGTCGCCCGACATCGACGGGAAGTACAGGCTGCCGCTCGTGTGCTTCGTCACCTGCACCGGCTGGCCGCCCGCCGCGGGGATCTTATAGATGTTGTTGACGCTCCGGCGCACCTCCGGGCTGCCCGGCTTGACGTTCCTGTCGTTCGGCAGCGGATCGGACACGTAGTAGATCGCGCCGTCGGCTCCCCACATCGGCCAGAACCGGTTGTAGCGCTCGTCGGGAAGCAGCTGCCGGTACGTCTTGTCGGCGAGGCTGGCGACCCAGATGTCGGCGGACGCGGCGCCGCGATAGTGCCGCCGGGACCAGGATCCCGGGTGCCGGTTGAACGCCAGCGCCCTGCCGTCGGGCGAGTAGCTCCCGTGGTACCCCCAGTCGACCGGCAGCGGCGTCTCTACTCCGCCGGGCGCCGGGACCTGGTACAGGGTCGCGACCGAGGGGAACGCGCCGTCGCCGCGCGTGGCCCGGAACATGATGTGCTGCGAGTCGCGCGTCCAGCCGACGACTTCGTCGTTGCCCGTGTGGAACGTCAGCCGGCGCGGCGTGCCGCCCGTTGCAGGCACGACAAAAACGTCGTTGTTGCCATGCCGGTTCGACGAGAACGCGATCGAGCGGCCGTCGGGCGAGAAGCGCGGGTACACCTCGCGCGCCACGTTGTCGGTGAGCCGGCGCACGCCCGACCCGTCCTCCCGGGCGACCCAGATGTCGCCGAGATAGCTGAAGGCAATCTGGCCCGCGTGATAGTCGGGATGGCGGGCGAGGCGCACCGGGGCGGCGTCGGGGACGACCGCGCACAGGACGAACAGAGCGGCGACCGCGGCGAGAGACACTCTTCGAGCCATGACCAGTTACCTCCAAGACGGTCCGGAGTGCCCGGGCTGAGGGCCGAAACGGTGATTATCGATGGCGAATGTTACATCAGGACGGGAGGTCCGGACGAGGGTTCGGGACGGCGGCCCGAGGGAGGTTCGCGGCGTGGGATCTGGTTACCGGGTTTGCGCCGGAGCATGCCGGACCACGGCGCGATGCGGCCAGCGTGCAGCGTCAGGTCGACAATTGCGCAGCAGGCCTGGGCCCCGGCCGCGCGTTTTCTGCGCGTCGACCGATCAGCGCGAGCTCGCAGACCGAGCCGCGGCAGCAATGGCCGCCGCGATGCGACGGTGCAGATCGTCGAGGTCCTGGCGCGTGCCGTCGAACTCATGGAGTGAGATCTTCCGATCGACCGCCGGGTCCACCAGGCGTGCCTGGACGCGGACCCCATCACCCTCCGTCAGGACACTTGCTTCCACGACGAGGTTCGCGTTCAGTGCCCGGGCCACTTCTTTCAGTGGCTGCCCGGTACCCGAGAACTCGAACGTGCTCGTACGCGACACGACCGCGAGGCTTGCGTTTCGCACCAGTTCGCTGGTCACGCCGTCCGTGATACGGGCGGCGAGCAACGCGTCGGCCGCGTCGGTCGAATACTGCGCAAAGGGTAATACGGCGATCCTCGGAGCCGGGGGCGACGTCTCGCCGGCCGGCGGGTCGCCCGTCCACGACGACGCGATGAACAAGAGCAGAAGTGCCGCAGGGACGAGGGTGAATGAGAGCCGCCATCCCGCGAGCGAAACTGCCCTTTGTGGCCTGCCGCCGCGCGCGGTCGAGGGCAGCTCGTCGTGCCGGCGTTCGAACAGCGGCACGTAGCTGCCTCGCGGAATGCGGATCACTACCGGGTCGCTCGCACCCGCGCGCCTGTAGTAATCGTCCAGCTTCGCGCGGAGGCGCCCGGCCTCCACGCGCACGATGGAGTCGACGCGCGGGTCGTACTCCTCGCCGCGATCGAACACCTCGATGCCCACCGCGTACTCCTTGAGCCGATCGCCTTCGCCGGCGATCGTGCGTTCCACGACGTGGCGAAGGAAGCGGCGAAGCCGGGCGGTCGACGCCAGCGTTTCGCTCGCCAGCAGGCGCTCGAGCTGGGCCCGAACCTCGTCGGCGCTTGGGGGCATGAGGTCAAGTATAGACGCAGGTTCGGGACGGGTTCAGGACGGAGGGGTCAGGATGCGGTTCCGGTCTTGGAGGCTCGGTTGCCGAGTGTTCTTCAGGGCTGCTTGCTCACGCGTGTCGGCATTCGACTGCGGTGGAAGGAGAAGCATGATTCTCAGTACTCCAGTCGAGTATATCGACACGCGATCCGCGATCGCCGTCCGTCCGCTATCGAAGGCTGCGTGAAACGCGAGGGCCGCCTCAGTCGTTTTCAACACTGTGCTGCCACTCACTATCCTGGTTCTCCTCGGCGCCCAGCACGCCGTACTGGAGCAGCCATCGGTCTCCAAGGTGTTCGCGCAGATCCAGGCAG
>DATIEW010000564.1:0-6329 GCA_035455585.1 Vicinamibacterales bacterium
CCAAGGCGGCCGGCGCGCCGTTCTCGGCGCGCGACGCGCTCGGCCTCGACGCCCTGCACCTGCTCAGGAACCGCGCGTTCGCCATCTTCGTGGCCGGTTCGTTCCTGCTCTGCATCCCGCTGCAGTTCTACTACGCGTTCACGAACCCGTTCCTCAACCAGATCGGCGCGCCCGAGCCGGCCTTCATCCAGACCTTCGGCCAGATGAGCGAGATCTTCTTCATGCTGCTGCTGCCGATGTTCCTCGCGCGCGCCGGCATCAAGTGGATCATGACGATCGGCATGCTCGCCTGGTCGCTGCGCTACGTGGCGTTCGGCTTCGGCGACGCCGGCTCCGGCATGTGGCTCATCTACACCGGCATCCTGCTGCACGGGATCTGCTACGACTTCTTCTTCGTGAGCGGCCAGATCTACACCGACCAGCAGGCGGGCGAGAAGATCCGCGCCGCCGCGCAGGGCTTGCTGAACTTCGTCACCAACGGCGTGGGCTATTTCATCGGCGCGTTCGTCTCGGGCCGGGTCGTCGACGCCTACCGGCTGGCCGACGGCACGCACGACTGGCGCAGCATCTGGTTCGTGCCCGCCGCCGCGGCCGCCGCCGTCATGGTCCTGTTCGCGCTGTCGTTCAATCCATCGGCCCGCCGCGAGCCGCAGCCGTCGCGCGCCGTCGCCGGCCTGTCGTCGCGCAAGTGAGCGAATCCGGGACGCGCCCGGTGCACCTCACCGTTCATATCCCTTTCGCGCCCTCACCTCGTACTGCCCGCCGGCCTTCGTGACGCGCACGGCTACCTCGTGCCAGCCGCCGGTGCCGACGCCCTCTGGCGTGTAGCGGAGCACGTATGCGGATCGAAAGTCATCCAGCGCGCGGACGAACGAATCCTCCAGCCCGACGACCAGCTGCCAGCGGAAGCTGAAGCTCTTCGTGTCGTGCCTCTGAACTCTGAACGGCCGGACCACCTCGACTCGCCCTCCGGTCGCGTCGGCCAGCTCCTCGAAGAAGCGCGGCGTGATCGCGAGCGGGTCGACCGGCGTCGCGAGCGGCTCGGCTCCCTCGGGCGCCTCGTCGCCGGGCGTCAGGTCGAAGGAGGCGTGAACGACGGAGACCATCGGTCCCGATCGTCGCGCGATGGCGAGCAGGTCGGAAGGTGCGAGAAAACTCGATGTGTCCCGGCCGGCGCTGAAAACGATGGCGAGCTGACGGCGTCCGGGGGCCGGCGGCGTGAGGATGGACAGCGCGACGGCGTCGTAGCAGGCCGTGGCACCGCTTGGCGACACGGCGTAGTACACGCCCGGACCGATCTCGAGCGGGGCAAGGGAGCCTGCCTCGGCGAGCGCGGCGACTTCCCGGACGTGCGATCGGAACGTGACGATCCGCGCGCGGTCGCCCGGGCGCAGGCTCTTCAGGACCCTGTTGACGCCGGCGACCAGCGACGGCTGAAGAACGCCGCGTCCGCTCATGTCCACCACGAGCGTGACGTCGATCGGCAGCGTGTCGCGGCTGACGTCCAGGATCGTCTGCCGGACGCCGTTGTCGGTCAGCTCGAAGTCGCGCGCGGCGAGGCCCTCGACCGGCCGGTTGCGCTGGGTGACCGATACATCGATCGTCACCGCATCGACGCCCGATCGGATCACCTGCTGCGGCGCGGCCGGGGCGCCGGCAACACCGACCAGCACGACAGCGAAAACAACGGCGCTCCGGCAAATCATCGGCTCAGCTCCCGGAGCCGTTCGAGACGCTCCTCGAAAAACCGATGCTCGCCGGAGCCGTACGACATCCATGGGTCGACGGCGTCGGCGGGAGCGGACCTGCCCTGGGCGGCCCACGACGCCGCGGCGTCGTGGTTGCCGCGCTGTGTTTCGAGCGCCGCGAGCGCCGCGGCTGGAGTCTGCGCGTGCGGGACGATGGCCAGCGCCTCCCGGTATGCCCGGGCCGCCTCCTCCGCGCGTCCGAGGCCCTCGAGCGCCCGGCCCCGGAACAGCCAGCTCCAATAGCGCACCGTCGTGTCGCCGACTTCCGTCCAGTCGCCAACCGTATCGAGCGCCGACAACGCCTCGTCGTAGCGGCCGAGGCGGACGAACAGCCAGCACTCGCGGACCATCGCCTCGGGCAGGTTCCCGTCGTACTTCGCGGCCTGCTCGAGACGATGGATCGCTGCCGGCGCCTGCCTGATCAGGCTGCCGGGATCCGCCATCGTGCGCTGTTCCTCGACGAGGGCCCGCGCGAGCTCGATCCACGGGTCCACGAGACGAGGCTCACCCCGCGGCGGCGGCGACGCGCTCATGCGCTGCCCAAGCGGAGCGATGCCGATCCGTTCGAGCACGTCCGGCTGCCGCAGGCTGCCCAGGAGCGCGACGGCCGTCTTGTGCCACGCTATCTCGAATTCATCGTCTTTCGGGTTCTGCCCCGGCGGGTCGATCCGGTCGGTGACGAAACTTCGCGCCTTCGCGAGCACGTCGAGCGCATCGCGCCCTCCGTGCGACGCGAGACCGAAGTGCGCCACCTCCAGGAGAAACGCTGCGAGCACGGCACGCCGCTCGCGGCCCCAGCGAAGGATCGCCGCATCGATCTCCTGTCGCAGCTTTCTGGCGCCGCTGCCGACGAAGTAGGTGGTGGGGATGATGCGTGAGATTGCTTCAGCATCACCCGCGAGGTATTCGCTGAACGCCAGTTCGACAGGGCCCTCGGCGCGCTGGGGGATCGCCGCGGCGACGCCGGCCCCGAGCGACAAGCCTATCGCGAGCAGTAAAGCGTTCCGGCCGTACCCGGGTTCGATCGCAGGCATGGACGTGTGTGGACCGGCGGTGTCCCGCAGCCTGCAGGCGTGGCAATCCAGATTCTCACACCGCCGGCATCAACTGGCAAGAGCCTTTAACAGGCCGCTGAGGGCGTACTGATGGGCCATGGGCAATGGGCTATGGCCATGGCCATGGCCATGGCAAACAGGCGTGTTGCCCATGGCCCATGGCCCATTGCCCATTTTCCAGTAGCCCATCGCCCATGGCCCATGCCCCATTTCCCAGTGCCCCCGTCACTGAACCAGCGTGACGACGCTGAACGTCTGTGTCGGCCCGAACGGCGTCACGATGTCGCCCGTCATGCGGCCGAGCGTGGCGCGGTAGCGGCCCGGCTCGACGAGCGGCGCCTGCTGGCCGCCGCGTCCGCGGCCGCGCCCGGCGGCGGCCTGGCCGCCCCGCTCGCCGCCGCGTCCGGCTGCGCCCTCGCCCTGCGGCGCCTCGGGCTGGTCGCGGCGCAGGTTCCAGGCGACGCGCCGCAGGCCGGGACCGCCCTCGAGATCGAGCCGGCGCACGGGGCGGCCCTGATCGTCGGTAATCGCCAGCACGAGCTTCGTGTCCGACGGGGGCGCCTCCTTGACGTGATACGTGAAGACGGCGCCGAACGGCGGGTTCTCCACCGTGGTGTTGCCCGACAGCGTGGCGATGCCGGCCGACCCTGCGGGCGCGAGGCCCGTCTGGTTGAAGAGGTACGCGTCGCGGAGCGGGAAGAGCCGGGCGTCCTCGGCAAGGGTTTCCGGCGCGATCTCGCGCAGCGGGCTGTAGTCGTCCAGGACGTAGAACCCGCGGCCGAAGGTCGCGAGCACGAGGTCGTTCTCGCGCCGCTGCACCGTCATGTCGCGTACCTGCGCGAGCGGCATCCCGCCCCGCAGCATCACCCACCGCGCGCCGCCGTCCACGCTGACGAACAGGCCGAACTCGGTTCCGGCAAACAGCAGGTTGCCGTTCTCGTGATCCTGGATGATCGACCAGACGTCGTGCTTGTCGGGCAGGTTGCCGGTGATGTTCGTCCACGTCCGGCCGCGATCGGTGCTCCTGACGATGTACGGCTTGTAGTCGCCGCGCTGCCAGTTGTTGAGCGTGACGAACACCGTGTCCACGTCGCGCGGCGAGGCGAAGACGTCGGTGACGTAGGTCCACTGCGGCACGCCGGGGAACTGCTCGATCTTCCGCCAGTTCTTTCCCCCGTCCTCCGTCACCTGCACCAGCCCATCGTCCGTGCCGGCATAGAGCAGTCCTTCGAGGAGCGGCGACTCGTCGATCGTCACGACGTTGCTGAGCGGCGTGGTGGACGTGTTGAGCGCGATGGAGTCGCGCGGCCAGACCTTGCCCATGATCGGGATGTTGAACGCATCGAGGCTGCGCGAGAGGTCCGGGCTGATGCGCGTCCAGCTGCCGCCGCGGTCGTCGCTGCGATAGACGAAGTTGCTGGCCCAGTAGAGCCGGCGCGGGGAGTGCGGGCTGATGATGTACGGCGCGTCCCAGTTGACGCGATCGGCGCCGCCGCGTCCGCCCCCGCGTCCGCCGCCCTGGGCGCCGGCGCCCCCTTCGGCGCCCCGGCCGCCCTCGCGTCCTCCGCCGGGCTGCGGGTCGCTCGGATGCGGGTAGTCGCCCGCGCTGGCGTTCTGCCCGACGCGCGGCCGGATGTCCGTGGATTGCCAGGTGCGCAGATCGAGCCGGCGCACGCCGCCGCTCTGTGATTGCGCGTACACGATGTTCGGGTCGTCCGGGTCGTTGCGCGACTGGAACCCGTCGCCGCCGTTGACGATGTACCAGTCGCTCGTGCGGACGCCCCACCGGTTCGTGCTGCGCGACGGGCCGCAGTACGAGAAGTTGTCCTGCGTGCCGCCGCAGACGTTGTAGAAGGGCTTCGCGTTGTCCACCGACAGGCGGTAGAACTGCGTGATCGGCAGGTTCGTGAAGAACCGCCAGGTCGCACCCTCGTCGTACGACTCGTACAGCCCGCCGTCGTTTCCGAGCAGGATGTGGCCGCGGTCGGACGGGTCGAACGCCATCGCGTGGTGATCGACGTGCACGCCCGCGCCCTCGACGTTCGACGGCGCCCAGGTCTTTCCGCCGTCGGTGCTGCGCTCGAGGCGGACGTTCACCGACCAGAGCCAGTCGGGACGGTGCGGATCGACGAAGATTTCGTGGTAGTACTGCGCTCCGCCGCCGCGGTAGCAGTCGTCGGTCGGCCCGTCGCCGCGTCCGCCGCGGCCCTGCGGCTGCGCATCCAGTTCATCGTCCGGATCGGCGGCGGCGCCCGGTTCGGTGGTCGATTTCGTTGGCACACCCAGCGGTGTGCACGGTGTGGGCGGGGGAGGCGGGTCGCCGCCGCGTCCACCCCGCCCGAATCCGCCGCGCCCGCCGCCGCGGCCGCTGTCAGGCATGCGGCCGATGCGCGTCCAGGACGTGCCGCCGTCATCGGATCTGAAGAAGCCGGATTCGGGCCGCTTCGCGTCAATCAGCGCAAAGAGGGTCGAGGGGTTCTTGCGGCCGTCGATCGCCAGCCCGACGCGTCCCATGTCGCCCGTGGGCAGCCCGCGCGTCAACCGCGTCCACGTCCTGCCGGCGTTGGTGGACTTGAAGATTCCTCCCTCGGGTCCGCCTCCGATCATCTGGCCCACCGCGCGCCGGCGCTGATAGGCCGACGCGAACAGCACGTCGGGGTTGCGCGGATCGAGCACCACGTCGCTGATGCCGGTATCCTGGCTGATCGTCAGGACGGCGTTCCACGTGCTGCCGCCGTCGGTCGTCTTGTAGAGCCCGCGGTCGCCGCCCGGCGAGAAGAGCGGCCCCTGCGAGGCGACGTACACGACGCTGGAGTTGCGCGGGTCGATGGCGATCTTCCCGATGTGCTCGGACGCGGCGAGCCCGACGCGCTCCCAGGTCTTCCCGGCGTCGGTCGACTTGTAGACGCCGTCACCGAAGTGCGCGCTGCGCTGGCTGTGGTTCTCGCCCGTGCCGAGCCAGACGATGCTGGAGTTGCGCGGGTCCACGACCACGCAGCAGAGCGTGAACGAAGGCCCCTGGTCGAAGATGGGCTCGAAGGTGATGCCGCGGTTCACCGTCTTCCACAGGCCACCGAACGCCGTGGCCACGTACCAGACGTTGCGGTCCCGGGGATCGATCTCGATGTCCGCGATGCGGCCGGTCACGAAGCCCGGGCCGATGGAGCGGAACTCGATGCCCTTGAGGACCTCGGGATCGATGTGGCCGTTCTGGGCGCCGAGCGACGATGAGCCGACGGCCGCCAGGGCGGCGAGCGTACGGAGCGTGAGCTGGAGTCGCATGGGAATCGTGTGTAGCGTCGGAGTCCGGGGAGGCTGGCGACCTAAGGTGTACTCTGCGTGCTCCCATTGCGATAGGGATCGCGGGACGGACCGGAAGTCGGCCGGATCGGCCCCCGTCAACGGCGGGCGAGCGACTCCAGGTAGCGCCAGATGGCCAGGAGCTCCTCGTCCGTCATGCGCGCGTATACGTCCCACGGCATGTACTCGGCGTCGAGCGTCCTGCCGGCGGGGGTCACGCCGTTCC
>DATIEW010000565.1:0-2492 GCA_035455585.1 Vicinamibacterales bacterium
GGTCTCGCCGGTGAGCAGGACCGTTCCCGGCGCAGCCGCCGCACGGCGGATTGTCTCCTTGACCCGAACGATGGGCGGGCTGTCGCCGACGAGCGCGTCGAGCGAGCCCGACGGCTGGACCTGCCGCTGCAGCAGATCGACCTGCCGCGCCAGCTGGCGGCGCTCCGCAGCCGCGCGAACCCGCATCAGCAGCTCGTCGCGGAAGAAAGGCTTCTGCACGAAATCGATGGCGCCGAGCTTCATGGCTTCCACCGCCGTGTCAATCGTTCCAAACCCGGTCATGACGATGAAGGAGGCGTCCACGCGAACCTCACGGAGCCTTCGCAGCACGTCGATTCCCGACAGCCCTGGCATCCGCATGTCCGACAGGACGACGTCGAAACCTCCCTGACGCGCCAGTTCGAAGCCCTCTTCGCCGGTCGCGGCCGTCTGAACGGCATAGCCCGCAGATTGGAGCATCCGCCGTACGCTCTCGCGTACTCCCGCGTCGTCGTCTATCACGAGTATTCGCGCCACCCGGTGCCCTCGCAGGGAAAGTTTACAACCGTTGAAGCCGATAGCCGGAGCATGGCGTGGCGAGCGGTCGCGGCTCTTCTGTGCTTCACGGCGGTCGCCTGCGCCGGGCCGTCCGGCCGTCCTTCGCTGCCGTCGCCGCACCCGGCGTCGATCACGCGGCTCCGCGTTCAAACCATCGAGCGGGGCCGGCCGGTCGTGAGGAGCGTCGCGCTCGAGGACTACGTCCGGACAGCCGTATTGAGCGAATACGCGCCCGGATCCGGCGAGGCTTCCCCGGCGGCGTCGATGTACGAAGTACAGGCGATCGTCAGCCGGACGTACGCGGTCAGCCGCATCGGGCGCCACGACCGGCAGGGGTTCGATCTGTGCGCGACGACGCACTGCCAGTTGTTCGAACCGGAGCGGCTTCGCACGTCCCGCTGGATGCAGGCCGCCCGCACCGCCGTCTCGAGAACCGCCGGGACGATCCTGTGGCACGATCGCGCGCCCGTTGAAGCGGTCTATCACGCCGACTGCGGCGGCCATACGAGCGCGGCGGCTGACGTCTGGGGCGGAGCCGGGCGCGCGTACCTCATCGCCCGACCGGACGCCGGACCCGCTCGAGACGCGCACGCCTCGTGGCGTTTCGATGTGGGCGAGAGGGCCCTGGTCCGCGCGCTCGACGAGGAGACGCAATCCGCGCTCGGCGGCCGCCTCGGCCGGATCGAGATCATCGAGCGGGACACCGCCGGCCGCGCCGTGCTGGTCTCGCTGCGCGGCGCGCGCGTTGTCGTCGTCCCCGGCGATCGACTCCGAGAGTTGCTCGCGGGAGCGTTCGGGCCTCACAGCATCCGCAGCACGCTCTTCGAGGTCAGTCGCACAGACACCGGGTTCAGGTTCACGGGAAGAGGATTCGGCCACGGCGTCGGGCTGTGCCAGGCTGGCGCCGTGGCGCGGCTTCGCGCCGGCGCCTCGCCCGAGGCCGTCCTCGAGCACTACTTTCCCCGGACCCGACTGATTCGGATGCCGTAGCTTCCGCCTCACGCCGTCATCGCATACACCACGATGTTCACCGCAAACCGCGTGTTGTCTTCGCGCTGGAAACGCTTGTTGCGCCAATCGTAGTCCCATTCGCACCCGTAGTCCTTGTTGCTGTACAGGACTCCGATGCGCCCCGCGTGCTCGACCGCACGGAGGTAGTCGTGGACGATCTCGTCGCCCCATCCGTTCAGCTCGTGTGAGGTAGTCGGCGGCCCATCCTCGAAGGTGAAAAAGCAGCGGTAGAGAGGGTGTCGATTCGACACCTTCGGCATGTCCCTACCGTCGGGAAAGACCAGCCCCATCTCCTGCTCGAAACTGCGCGCGTACAAGCCGTTGACGTCGTGGTTGCAATCGTCGGAGAAGAGGAAGCCTCCGTGCCTGACGAAGCTCCGCAGCCCATCACGCTCCTCACGGCTGAATCGTACGAGCTTATGGCCGGTCATGAAGAGGAACGGAAACGCCAGCAGCTCGGCCGACGAGGCGGAAATCACCACCTCCTCCGGGTAGACGGGGATGGACGTGTACTCGAGAACCGAGTTGAGGACGTTGGCCGCTACTTTCGGGTTGTAGTCCCAGTCCCCCGACTCGTAGCGGAGGCGGGCGAAAACGAACTCCGCTCCGCGCGGACGGCCCTGCCTCGTCGCGTGGAAACCAGCCATGCTCACCGATTGTATCCAGCCCCCCGCGCGTATAATGAGGGGGCACGCGGGCCGGACGGTAAACGACCCCGCCCGGCAGGCGTAATCTCATGGCAGGAGCTCAAACGGCGGGTGTCCCGGGGCGGGAGGCTGACAGCGCGGCAGCCTCGGCCGTCAAGGCGTTTCAGGCCGAAGGCCGGCACGCCGATGCCCGCGAGCGGTACGCCGAGCTGGTGTCGCGCCACCAGCGCCGCGCGGGCCGGATCGCGTTCCACTACCTGCGCGACGCGGCCGAAGCGGACGAAGCGGTGCAGGACG
>DATIEW010000566.1:0-3144 GCA_035455585.1 Vicinamibacterales bacterium
GGCGACGAGCACGGAGGTGCTCGACGCACAAACAGCCGTGCTCCAGGCCGAGCTCGCCCGCACGCGCGCACTCGCCAACGCGAGGCTCGCCGAGGCGCGCCTCGCCCGGGCGATCGGACAATGAAGCCTGCCATCGAGGTCCGGCAGCTCACCCGCCGCTTCGGGGCATTCGTGGCCGTCGACGATCTCACGTTCGACGTCGGGCGCGGCGAGATCTTCGGGTTTCTCGGCAGCAACGGCGCCGGCAAGTCCACCACCATCCGCATGCTCTGCGGCCTGCTCCGGCCCTCCTCGGGCACGGCGACCGTCCTCGGCATCGACGTGAGCGCCGACCCCGAAGCGGTCAAGCAGCGCATCGGCTACATGTCGCAGCGCTTCTCGCTGTACGAGCTGCTGACGGTCGATCAGAACATCCGCTTCTTCGGCGGCGTGTACGGCCTGAACGGCGCCCGCCTGGAGGCCAGGCGGCGTTTCGTAATCGACATGGCCGGCCTCCGCGGCCGCGAGGATACGCTCGCGCGCGACCTGTCCGGCGGGTGGCGCCAGCGCCTGGCGCTGGGCTGTGCCATCCTGCACGCGCCCGCGCTGCTCTTTCTGGACGAACCCACCGGCGGTGTCGACCCGTTGTCGCGCCGGCAGTTCTGGCGGCTCATCGACAGTCTGTCGCTCGAGGGTGTCACGGTGCTCGTGACGACGCACTACCTCGACGAAGCCGAGCGCTGCCATCGTGTGGCCCTGATTCACTCCGGCAGACTCGCTACGCTCGGCACGCCTACAGAGGTCAAGCGGATCTTCGAGGGGCGTCCGATCGTCGAGATCCGCGCCGCGCGTCCGGTCGAGACGATGCAGGCGCTCGACGCCATGCCGGAGGTGGAGAAGACCAGCCTCTTCGGCACGGCGGTTCATGCGGTGCTCCGGGATGCCGGGACGAGCCCGGCGGCCCTGGTCGAACGCCTGCAGGCAAAGGGCCTTTCGGTCGAATCGGCCGGCGAGGTGCTGCCGTCGCTCGAGGACGTCTTCCTCGACGTGGTCGAAAGGGCGGGAGGCAACGCGGCATGAGGAACGTGCTCGCCGTCTGCCGCAAGGAACTCCGCCAGATCCGGCGGGACCGCCGGACACTCCTCATTCTCGTCTTCGTGCCGGCGTTCTTCCTGCTGCTGTACGGCTACGCGCTGAACTTCGACATCCGCAACGTCGCTCTCGCTGTCGAGGATCGCGACGCCACGCCGGAGAGCCGCGCCGTCGTGTCCGCGTTCGTCCACTCGGGGTACTTCGATCTCGTGGCTGCCGTGCATTCGCGCGCGGAGGCGGAACGGCTCCTCGATCTCAACCGCGCGCGGGCGGTGCTGGTGATTCCGGAGGGGTTCAGCCGTGAGATCACCACGGGCCGGATCGCGCCGGTCCAGGTGCTCATCAACGGCGACAACGCGAACACCGCGACGACGGTCATGGGTTATGCGACCAACATCCTGCGGGCCGCCGGCATCGAGCTTGCGCCGGGCGGTCCGGACATCGAGCCGCCCATCTCGGTCGAGCCGCGCATCTGGTACAACCCCGAGCTTCGCAGCACCCTCTTTCTCGTGCCCGGGCTCATCGCCTACATCGCGATGATCACGGCGGTGGCCTCGACGGCGCTGTCGATCGTGCGGGAGAAGGAATCCGGGACGATGGAACAGGTGCGCATGGCGCCGCTCAGCACGCTGTCGTTCATCATCGGCAAGACGATCCCCTACTTCCTCATCGCACTGGCTTCGGCAACGCTGATCGTGCTGGCGTCGATGGCGCTCTTCGGCCTGCCGATGCGGGGCGGCTGGCTCTCGCTCTTCGTTGCGCTCTCGCTCTTCCTGGTCGGCGCGCTCGGAACGGGGCTCCTGATCTCGACGGTCGCCATCACGCAGCAGTTCGCGTTTCAGCTCGCGCTGCTCATCTCGCTCCTGCCGACCCTCATGCTGTCGGGCTTCATCTTTCCGATCTCCAGCATGCCCGTGGCGCTCCAGGCGGTGACGTATGTCGTGCCCGCCCGCTATTTCCTGATCGCGCTGCGCGGCATCGTGCTCAAGGGCTCGGACATCACCCAGCACCTGCCTCAGGTCCTCGCGCTGACGCTCTATGCGACCGCGGTGCTGGGGCTGGCCTCGGCGCGGCTGGCCAGGGAGCGGGCGTAATGCGCAGGCTGCGCGTGCTCGTCTGGAAAGAGTTCCTCGAGCTTCGCCAGGAGCCGCGCCTGTTCGGCATCATCGTCATCGCGCCCATCATCCAGCTGACCCTGCTCGGATATGCGGCGACGACCGACGTGCGGGACGTGCCGGTCGTCGTGGCCGACGGCGACCGCTCGGACGCAAGCCGGGAGCTGACGGCGCGATTCGAAGGATCGCCGAACTTCAGGATCATCGACACCGTGACGACCGTGAGGGAGATCGAACCCTACCTGGAGCGCGGGACGGCGTGGATGGCCCTGTCGATTCCCCAGGGCTACGGCGCCGACGTTGCGGCCGGCCGTCCGGTATCGGTGCAGGTAGTCGCCGACGGAACCGACTCGAACTCGACGACTGTCGCGCTCGGCTATGCGACGAGCCTGATCGGCAGCTACGCGCAGGAACTGACGGCCGGGTCGGCGCGCGGCGCGGCGGCCGCCGCGAGCGGGATCGACGCGCGGATCCGGGTCTGGTTCAATCCCCAGCTCGAGAGCCGCCACTTCATGATCCCCGGAGTGCTCGCTCTGGTGCTCCTCGTTGTCACCGTCAACGTGGCCTCGATGGGCATCGTCCGCGAGAAGGAGCTCGGCACCCTGGAGCAGCTCAATGTCACGCCGCTCAGCCGCTGGCAGCTCATCGTCGGGAAGCTGCTGCCCTACGGGCTCATCGGCTTCATCGACGTGCTGCTCGTCGTCGCGGTCGCCGTGCTGTGGTTCGAGATTCCCCTCCGCGGCAGTTTCATCCTGCTCTTCGGCATGAGCGTACTCTACGTTCTCTGCACGCTTGCGCTGGGGCTGTTCATCTCGACCATCTCGGAGACGCAGCAGCAGGCGATGATGACCGCCACGTTCTTCTTTCTGATGCCGATGATCTACCTCTCGGGCTTCATTTTCCCGATCGAGAACATGCCGGCCGTCATCCAGCCGATCAGCTATGTGATTCCGCTGAC
>DATIEW010000567.1:0-2898 GCA_035455585.1 Vicinamibacterales bacterium
CAGGCGAGGGGGATTCGCTCGAACGGGCCAGCGGGTCCGGGGACACCGAACGGGATCTCGTGCTGCGCGACGCCATCGACAAGGCTCTCGCGACGCTACCCGAGGACATGCGGACGGCGCTCGTGCTGCGTGACGTTCAAGGCCTGGACTATCGCGAGATCGCGAGCACGCTCGGCGTGCCGATCGGCACCGTGGAATCGAGAATCTTCAGGGCCAGGCAGCGGCTTCGACCGCTGCTCGAGCCGCTTCGACGCCCGAAGGAGAATGCCTCATGACGTCCTGCGACGAGGCCGTCCGTGCGCTTGTGCGAGCTGCCGATTCGCTCGAGCCATCGCTGCCTGCGGAACTCGAGGCGCATCTCTCCACCTGCGCCTCCTGCCGCGAGACGCTGGAGGATCAGCGGATCGTGTCGCAGGTCCTGCGCGCGCGTCCGGCCGACACCGTGTCATCGCTGTTCCCCGTGCGACTGGCCGCGCGTCTCGACGAAACTGCCGGATGGTTTGACCTGGCCGACTGGCGCGCCTGGACGTTCAGGTTAGCGCCGATTGCCGCGGTCCTGGCCCTGGTGGCGCTCCTCACCTCCGACACCGCGGCATCTTCCCTGACCCTTCAGGAGTGGACCATGAGCGGCGCGGACTCGTCGGCGGAACTGCTCTGGCAGCCCGACGCCAGCACGGAGTCCGTCCTGGAGAGCATGTTCCCGGGCGAGGCCGCGGCGACGGGAGAGGACGGAAATGTCCGATAGCCGCATCCGCGTCTGGTTCGCGCTCTTCGTGCTGGCGGTGTTCTGCATCGGCTTGGCGTCCGGCGTGCTGATCGGCCGCCGCCTGCTGCCCGACGGACCCGGACGCGGGTTCGTCCGTGGCTCCGGACCTCCGGGCGGACGCGGCCCCGGGGGTGGACCGCCGCCCGACGCCCTGCTCCAGCGCCTGACGCGCGACCTCGATCTCGATAGCGATCAACACGCGAAGCTCGAGGCCGTGCTCGAGGCAAGCCGGGATCGCGTGCGAGGCCTGCAGAAGGACGTGCGCGGGCGCTTCGACGCCGAGCAGCAACGGCTGCGTTCCGAGATCCGCGAGCTGCTCACGCCGGATCAGCAGCAGCGTTTCGATCGGTGGGCTGATCGGCCCCCGCGCGGCCGCGGTTCCGGCCGCGGACGCCCGGCGTCGCCCCGCGGTGACCGGTAACAGAGCGCTGTCAGAACGGCACGAACGCTGTCGACGATGAGGTGATACAGGTTGCTGACCGATCTGAAGCTCGCTTGGCGCTGGCTGCGCAACAGCCCGGCCTACGCCATCATCAGCGTGCTCACGCTCGCCCTCGCCATCGGCGCCAACGCGGCGATCTTCAGCGTCGCCGATGCAGTGCTCTTCCGGCCGCTCCCATACAGCGACCCAGACCGCCTGCTGACCGCGCGGATGGAGAACCGCGCCACGGGTGAACGGTTCACGCTGGTGGCGGGCGACCTCGTTCGCGCGATTCACGACGGGCACACCGGCGTCGGCGAGGTCGCCCGGCTCGAGGAGGGGCCGGTCGTCACACGGCCGACGCCCGACGGGATGGAGACCATCGCGGCCGCGGCGGTGACGGCCAACTACTTCCAGGTGCTTGGTGTGCGCGCGCACCGGGGTCGCATCTTCGCCGTAGCCGGTGAGGACGCCGGCGCCCGGGCGGCCATGCTGTCGTACCGCGCCTGGCGCGAGCGCTTCGGCGGCGACGACCAGATCGTCGGACGCCCACTGGTACTGGGGCAGCGTGCGTTCGACATCGTCGGCGTCCTTCCCCCTGGATTCGTTTTTCCCTCTCCCATCGCCGGGACGCCCGACCTGATCTGCCTGCTCGAGGGCAGCGCCGGCGGGCGGGGGACGGGCGCGTTCTATCCCGTCGTCCGGCTCGAGCCGGGAGTGACCAGGGCGGAGGCGCAGTCGGAGCTCGAGGCGATCTACCGCGCGCTCGAAACCGGACGCGGCGGCGAGGAAACAGTTCCGGTGTTCGAGGACATCCGGTCGGTGCTGCACGCGACGGGCGGGCCGATCATGCGCTACATGCTGGCGGGCTCGCTTCTCCTGCTGCTGCTCGGCTGCGCGAACCTGGCCAACGTCGTGCTGGCACGGGGCCGGCGCAGGGAGCGGCAGACCGGCATTCGCGCGGCCCTCGGCGCCTCGCGGGTCCGGCTGGTGCGGCCGGTTCTGCTCGAGGCGATGGCCCTCGCCGCCGCGGGCTCGATCGCGGCGCTGGCCGTCGCGCGAGTGGCGTTCGATACGATGATCGGCTCCGTGCCGCCTGAGGCCTATCTCGGTGCGGATGTCGGTGTAGACCGCCGGGTCTTCGTCTTCACGGTGCTCCTGGGGTTCACGGCAGCGATCGTGTTCGGGCTCGCGCCCGCGTGGTTCTCCGCGCGAAAACATGCCCAGAGGCTCATCCAACGCGGGGCAGCGGCGGGCGCGCGGCGAGCGGTGGCCGGCTCGTCGCTCGTGGCGGCGCAGGCGGGCATCGCGATCGTGCTGGTCTTCGGCGCATCGATCGCCGGCCGGGCCTTTCTGACTCTCGTGCGCGAGCCGATCGGCTTCATGCCCGACGATGTGCTGACAGTGAATCTCGCGGTAACCGGGCAACGTGGTGCCGCGCTCCAGGACCTCTACCTGCGCGTGATCGAGGAGGTCTCAAGGGAGCCCGGCGTTCGGGCTGCCGGCGCGACGTCATCGCTCCCGCGAATCCGCGAGAGCGCCTGGGCGGCCGTCTACCGACCGGGAACGCAGGACATCGTCGCTTCGCATGTCCATGCGCTGCCCGGCTACTTCGAGGCCGCACGAATTCCTGTCATCGCGGGGCGCCCGTACACGACAGCCGAGGTTCGTGCCGGCGCGCTGGTTGCGGTTGTCTCGGAGCGCGCCGCCC
>DATIEW010000568.1:0-10268 GCA_035455585.1 Vicinamibacterales bacterium
CGAACGACGTCTGTCTGGCCCGGCCGACCTTGTCGAGCATTCGCGCGCCGCCCAGCCACGTCAGCCGAAGCTCCCAGCGCAGCCTGCCTCTCACCATCTCGCAGATGCCCCGCCCCTCGGCGAACAGGGCGTGCGTCCGGCCGATCATCTGCGCCATCACGGCGCGCCACGCCGGCGTCATCCGGCCCGCCCCGAGATCGTCCTCGCGCGCGCCGGCCCTGGCGAGATCCTCGAGCGGAACGTACAGGCGCCCGCGAGCCCAGTCGCGGGCCAGATCCTGCCAGAAGTTCGTCAACTGCAGCGCCGTGCAGACCGCATCCGCCGCCGCGTCGGCGCGCGCGTCCGCGCAGCCGGCCACCCTGAGAACGAGGCGACCCACGGGATTCGCCGAGCGCCGGCAGTAGTCGAGCAGGTCCTGCCACGCTTCGTAGCGGGTCGTCGTGACATCCTGCCGGAACGCGCTCAGCAGATCCTCGAACAGCCGGACGGGCAGCGCGTGCTCCCGGATAGTGTGCCCGAGCGCGAGGAAGATGCCGTCGGCCGCGTCTGGCGAAGACGCGCCGGAAGCGCCCGCCGCCGCGTGCAGGCCCGCGAGCCAGCCGTCGAGCAGCTCGAGCCGCCGCTCGTCGGGAAGGCCCGGCTCGTCCGCGAAGTCGTCTGCGCGGCGGGCAAACGCGTAGATGGCGGCGACATGCGGCCGCACGGCCGGCGGCAGCAGGCGCGACGCAACCGGAAAGTTCTCGTAGTGATCGCGCGCGAGGCGCTCGCAGTGCGCATACGCCCGGGCGAGCGCCGCGTCCCGCGCTACCACTCGATCTCGGGCACGCCGGCCCACTGGTTGGCGGCACGGGCCATGACGAAGAGGAGATCGGACAGGCGGTTGACGTACACGAGCACGTCCGGCTCGACCTCGTCGCGGCCGAGCGCCACCACGCTGCGCTCGGCGCGCCGGCACACCGTGCGGGCCACGTGAAGCAGCGCACCGCCTGACGAGCCGCCCGCCAGGACGAAGCGGCGCAGCGGCGCCAGATCCGCATCGAGCCGATCGATCCATTCCTCCAGCCGCGACACATCGCCAGCTGTCACCCCCGCCTTGGCGACGCGGTCCACGGTCCGGTGCGACGGATCGGCCAGCCTCGAACCAATCGCGAAGAGGTCACGCTGAATGTGATCGAGCATGCCGCCGATCCGATCGTCCGCGAGCGTCGCACGAACCAGGCCGAGCCAGGCGTTCAGCTCGTCCACGTCGCCGTACGCGGCCACGCGGGGCGCCGCCTTCGACACTCGCTCGCCGCCGAGGAGGCTCGTGTCGCCCGCATCGCCCGTCCTGGTGTAGATTTTCACAGACCGATTATACGGTCCAGAGCGGCTGCGCCTCCGGCAGAGGCGTTCCGCCCGACAGCTTCGCGGCCCGACGGACCACGCAGACGACTCCCATCGATGAAGCAGCAGAGGCAGCCGGCACGCTCTCCCGCGGCGCCGCCGCTCCCGTGCGCGGCCGACAGACAGCGCTTCCGCCGGCGGCTCCTGCGGTGGTACGGGCGCAACGGCAGGGATCTGCCGTGGCGGCAGACGACCGACCCCTACCGCATCCTGGTCTCGGAAATCATGCTGCAGCAGACGCAGGTCGAGCGCGTCCGTCCCAAGTACCACGAGTGGCTGCAGAAGTACCCGACGCTCGAAGCCCTCGCGTGCGCCGCCGAAGTCGACGTCGCCCGGACGTGGCGCCCTCTCGGCTACAACATCCGCCCGCGCCGGTTGCACGCGATCGCGCGCGAGTCGGTCTCGCGCTACGGCGGGACCATCCCCGCAAGCGAGGCCGCGCTGAGGTCGTTCAAAGGCATCGGGGCCTACACCGCAGGCGCCGTCATGAGCTTCGCGTTCGGCCGGCGCAGCGCAATCCTCGACACCAACGTCGCCCGCGTGCTCTTTCGTGTATTCGTCGGCCGCGGCAACCTGAAGTCCCACGCCATGCGACGGCACCTCTGGGATGTGTCCAGAGCCCTGCTGCCCGTCCGCCGCGTCTTCGATTTCAACCAGGCCCTCATGGACTTCGGCGCAACCACGTGCACGGCCCGCAAGCCGTCATGCGCGAAGTGCCCGATGCGCCGAGGGTGCGCCGCCCTGCCCTTCGACCCCGCCAACGATCGGCTGGACTAGTGGCAACAACCAATCTCCAACTCCCAACTCCCAAGGCACTCCCGGCCTTCGCCTGGAGCCCCTGGGGGGTGGGATTTGGGCGTTGGGAGTTGACAACGCCGCTTTTCAGCAAGCTCGAGTCTCTGGAGTGAGCCCCCCGGCCCCCCCTCGCATCGTCGTCACCGCGGCGGTCATCGAGCGTGACGGGATGTTCCTGGTCACCCGGCGGCCGCGCGGCGTTCATCTTGAAGGCTGCTGGGAATTCCCCGGGGGCAAGTGTGAACCGGGTGAATCACCCGAGGCCTGCCTGCACCGCGAAATCCTCGAAGAGCTGGCCAGCCCGATCCGCATCGGGCAGGAGATCCTCACTGTCGCACACGACTACGAGGACCGTACGGTGGAGCTGCACTTCTTCCGCTGCGAGCTGATGGAAGAGCCGTGCCCGCGGCTGGGCCAGCAGATGCGATGGGTGACCAGGCGGGAACTCGGCGCTCTCGAGTTTCCTCCCGCCGACGCCGAGCTGATCGTCCTGCTCGAGCGAGCCGGCACTGATGCGGTGCGGAACCCCGAGGCCTGAAGGGAGAAGGGGCAAGGCCTGGTGCCAGCTCGTGCGTGAGTCGGCACGCGCGAGTCACAACCGATGGTCGCTGACAGGAAGGAGACGAGCATGGAACGCACACTTCGGCCCGAGGGGCGCGTCCGCGCACTGGCGCTCGGCGCATGGATGGTCGCGGGGATTGCCACCATCGTGGCCGGAAGGCCGGAAGCGCAGGGCGGCGTCGACCCGCTTCCATCGTGGAACGGCACGGCGAAGAAGTCGGCGATCGTCGCGTTCGTCGAGAAGATCTCGAAACCGGGCTCCGCCGGCTTCGTGTCCGAACCCGAGCGGGTCGCCGTGTTCGACAACGACGGCACGCTCTGGCCCGAGGCGCCCGTGCCGTTTCAGGCCGCGTTCGTCTTCGACGAGCTGAAGCGCCGGAGCCAGACGGAACCGGAACTGGCGGGGGATCCGATGGTGAAGGCGGCGCTCCGCGGTGACGTCGCGGCGCTCCTCGCCGGCCCGCACCACGACGGCCTCCTGCGCGTGCTGGCGCTCACGCATGCCGGCATGACGACCGATGAGTTCGACAAGCGGGTCAACGCGTGGCTCGAGTCGTCCAGGCATCCTCGCTGGGAACGGCGATACGACCAGCTCACCTACCAGCCGATGCAGGAGCTGCTGGCCTACCTGCGGGCGAACGGGTTCAAGACCTTCATCGTCTCGGGCGGCGGCGCGGATTTCATGCGGGTATGGACCGAGCGGGTGTACGGGATCCCGCCCCAGCAGGTCGTGGGTTCGACCGCGCAGGCCAGGTTCGAGATGCGCGATGGCCGGCCCGTGCTGATCAAGACGACCGATCACGTGTTCGTGGACGACAGGGAGGGCAAACCCGTCGGCATCCGCCAGTTCATCGGCCGGCGGCCGATCCTGTGTGTCGGCAACAGCGACGGCGACCAGGCGATGCTCGAGTACACGACCGTCGCCAACCCGCGGCCCAGCCTGGGCGTGCTCGTGCACCACACCGACGGCGAGCGCGAGTACGCGTATGACGCCAAACCGCCTGCGAGCGGCAGGCTCGTCACCGCGCTGGCTGCCGCTCCCTCGCGCGGGTGGATCGTCGTCGACATGAAGAACGACTGGAATACCGTCTTCGACAAGAGGTAGAACACCGGCCCTCAGAACCCCGGCACCACCCGCCTGCGTCAGAACATCTGTCCGACTGAGAAATGGAAGTGCAGCCGCCGCTTTTCGTAACCGGCCGTCATCGGATAACCGAAGTCGAAGCGGAAGGGCACGAATGGAGTGTGCACCCGGATGCCGAGGCCGGCGCCGACTGCGAGCTCCCCCAGCGTGACGTCCTGGAACGATATGAACGTGTTTCCGCCGTCGACGAACGCGGCGCCCGTGAACCAGCCGCGGATGGGGAACCGGACTTCGCCGTTCAGGATCAGGACCTCGGTCCCCCCCACCGGCACACCCAGGATGCTCAACGCCGAAAGCGCATCGTCCGAATAGCCACGTACGGTGTTGCTGCCGCCAGCCTGAAAGAACTCGTCGAGAATGGTGAGCGGCACCTGGCCCGAGTAGGCCTCCAGCAGACCCAGCCGCGCGTTGCCGGCCAGGATGACCGGACCGAGCGCCCGATAGAACGACTGCCGCGTGAAATAGCGCGCGTAGCCCAGATCCGAGCCGAGTGGTTGGACGCCCAGCTGAACGCTGGAGCTGTGGAACCAGCCCCGCTTGGCGTCCAATGGGCTGTCGCGTCGATCGATGACCACCGACACCTTCGGGCCGGCCAGCAAGCCGCCGAGGTCCGCCTCGCCGGCCGGGCTCGTCAACAGGAACACGCGGTGCGCGAAGTCGTAGCCCCAGGCCAGTTCCAACCCCTTCACGAGCTTGCGCTGCGTCAGCGTCACCTCGCGCCGGCGATCCAGGATCGAGCCCTCGCCGATCTGCAGTTCCTCGCGGCGTTCGCGCGCGTAGACGTTGGTGGGCAGCGACCAGCCCAGGAGCCGCGGCGCCGTCATGAGCAGGGTCAGGGTCTGGAAGTGCGGACTGTAGTGGGCGCTGATGCTGGCCTGGACGGCACGTCCGATGAAGTTCCGATCGCGAAGCTCGACCGTCGCCCCCAGCTCCGTGGACCCGTTTTCGCCGTAAACCGACCGGTCGACGCCTATCTGGCCGCCGTAGCGGAGCTGAAAACGCTGAGGCTCTTCGACCTGGACCGACAGGTCCGTAAACGCCGGTGCCGGCAAAGCCGGTGGTACGAATGACACGTCGACGTGGCGGAAGGACCCGATGTCGAACAGGTTGCGGCGCGTCGCGTCGGCCTCATCTTCGCTCGCGACCCCGCCGGGAGCGAGCGTGATGGCGTCCCGGACGAGTCCCTCGTTCGTGCTCTCGACCCCGGCAACGCGCACCGCGCCGACCTCGTAGCGTGTCCCTTCGGCCACCGTCACGGCGACGCTCACGTCTCCGTCCTCGTGCGGCGTGATGACGTGCGACACGCTTGCGTCGCGGTATCCGAGATTCCGATAGAACCTCTGGAGCCGCCGCATCGATTCCGCGGCGCCCGAGAACACGAACGGCGTGCCAGGGCTGAGGTCCAGCGCAGCGCGCGCGGCGTCGAGTCGCGCCTCCGCGACGCCATCGAGAGCGACGTCGACGATTCTCGAGAGCCGCCCCTCGTCGATCGTGATGGTCCGCGTCACCACGTCTTCGTCGAACACCGGCTCGGCGAATTGGATTCTGGCCTGCTGATAACCGCGGCCGCGGTAGAGCTGCTGGACTCCCCATTCGACCGCCTGGGCATCGAACTCGCCAGGGCTGTCGGGCACCAGGGCATCCAGTTCGACGGTCGAGACCGCCGCGTTGCCGGCCCAGACGATCGCCTGACGCCTGGTGCGGGGTCCGCGCTCTACCTGGACGACAGCCTGGGCCAGGTCCGGTGTGTCGGCGGTGAACTCCACGCTGACATTCGCACGATAGTAGCCGCGTTCGGCCAGGTGTTTCCGGGCGATGTCCTCGAACTGGCCGACGAGCACCTCGGCCACCGGTATGCCGCGCCACTGGTCGTGGATGGCCGAGACGGCATCCGACGGCAGGTCGTCGCCGACGGTCTCGACGATCGTCTTCGGTCCGCGGTCAATCGCGTAGCGAAGCGTGACGTTTTGCTCCCCGCCCTCTGCCTCGCCTTCAATCCGTGTGGGCGCGATGCGGACCCGGTGGTACCCACGCTTTCTGTAGAAGTTCTCGAGGCGCAGGCGATCGTCGATCCAGCGGCGTACGCTGAACCGGTCGCCCGGTTCGAGATGGAGCTCACGCCTCAGCACGTCCTCGGGGAATCCCGGGCTGCCGTCGATCACCAGGTCGGCCACGATGACCGCGCTCGCGGCTGTGCCGCTCTCCCTTGCAACCGGACCGGACGCCGTTCCGGGCCCGAAATGGACGATCTGCCGGACCTCCAGCGAATCCGAGGTGTTCTCGACCGAGGCGGCGCGAACCTCGTAACCGGCGCCGGGCCGCCACGCAATCAGCCACGTCAGCTCTCCGGTCTCGAGGTTGTCCGAGAAGATCAGCTCGAAGCGCGAGCCGAGGGACTTCGAGATCGTCAGATGCTGATCCGTGTTGACGTCTTTGGTCGCAAGGTCCAGGTCGGCCGCGCCCACCTTGACCGAGTCGAGCCCCACGAACTTGCCCGCGAACCCCAGGATGTCGGTGGCCGCCGCAGCGGCCGCGAAGTTGTCGGCGTCCGATGCGTCGCCGGCCGCATCGATCCGCCCCGTGAGGATGAGCGACTGCAGCTCGCGCTGGCCGAGCGGCGGCCTCGAGCTGTAGATGGTCTCGATGCTGTCGGGCGTGCCCCGGATCCGAAGGACGACGTCGTAATCGCCGACGCGCGTCTCACCCATGACCTGCAGCGTCGGTGCCAGGCCGTCGGCGGGCGCGAAGCGAAGCCGGCTCTCACGCAGGCTGTAGGTGCGCCCGCCGATCCGGATCCGCCCGTCGTCCACGACGTCGATGCGGCCGTCGAGGGCCGGGGCGGGCAGGGTTCCAACCACACGGAGACTCGGAACGAGCTCGATCGAACTGACGCTGTTGTCGACGATCACGGGGTCCGTGACCACGACGTCCACCGCGAGACGCGTGGCAGCAAGCCATTCCGGGAGCGCACTCGATCGTCCGCCGGTGGTGCCCGACAACGAGTGGACGAGCGCCAGGACGCGCGTGACGGGTTCGGTGTACTGGTTTGCCGTGATCGTGACGGTCCCATCGAGGGTCGCCCCGTCGCCCTCCGGGCGCAACCCCAGGTCCGCGCTGACCTGGCTCCGCAGTCCCTCGGGCACCTCGAGGAGGATGTCCTTTGCGGTGATCCTGATGCCGTCACTGTCTCCGGCCGACGACGGCGCAAGAGAGAGGCGGCCGTCGATCTTCACCGAGCCGCCGTTGACGAGGCCGTTGAGGCCTGCCAGGGTGATCGCGTCCTCGTCGAGCCGGAGCCGTCCCGACCAGCCGGAGAAGAGCACCCGCGCTTCGGGCACGATCCACCTCGCGTCGGCGAGCGCGGCGTCGGCCGTGACCCGCCACCGATCGGCGGCGCCGGCGAGTGCGACCGTGCCGGCCAGCCGGCCCGTCGCGCGCCCCTTCAGGAATCCTGCCGTCACGCCGAGCGTGGAATCGACGTCGAGGCGTGCGTCCGTGCGGGCGCCCGGCAAGAGCCCGACGACTCCGCGGCCGGTAAACTCGGAGCTCGGACCCTTCCAGTGAAGCGACTCGATGTTGACCTGCCCTGCGGCCAGGCGCAGGCGCGTCGTGTCGGTCTGCGCGAGCGTCGTGTCGCCCGACGTCAGCTCGGCCCGATCGAAACGGAGGATGCCGGTGATTGCCGCCAGGTCGGGGCGCGGCGCTGACAGATCCGCCACGGCGACGAACCGTCCGCCGAGGCCGGCCGACCTGCCCGGGGTGAACTCTTCGAGCGCTTTGGCCAGGTCGAACGTCCCGCGAAGCGACGCCGTAGCCGGCGAGTCGGTGGCGGGCGATTGAATCTGCCAGCCATCAGGCAGAGCGCCGTTCAGCCAGGTCAGCGGCGCCTCACCAGACCCCTCCAGTGCACCGCCCATGAGCTGACCTGTCACGTTCCGGACGACCGCTCGCGATCCCGCGAGTTCGATCAGCACACGCGTGTCCCGCGCGAGGACCCGCTCGCCGTGTGCGACGGAAGTCACCGCCGACGCCAGGGATCCGTTCAGTGTGACGCCCGCGGACGTGCGCGTGGCGCCGAGCGTTCCGTCGACCCGCCCGGCCAGGGTCCAGTGCTGCTCCGGATCGATCCGCGCCAGCCACGGCCCGAGCGACGACAGGTCGCCGTTCACGGCGAGCGACACGCCTCCCGCCGGCTCGTCCAGGCGGAGGTCCCCGCCGGCGCGCATGACGATGGCGCCCAGCGTCAGCTGGAACTCGTCGATCGAGGCCTGACCCTCTTCGAGGGTGGCGCGGAATCCGGCAGGCGCGCGCAGTGCCACACCGTACACCGTTGCATCGAGCGGAGCGACGGCCAGAGTGGTCGTGGCGTCGCCCGGATGCGTGAGATCTCCGGCGGTCTCGAACGATGCGCTGAAGGTTCCACGCAGGTCGTCTGGCGCAACCGATGGCGCGCCGGACCACGACGTCAGACGAGACAGCTCCACCGCGCCCGTAGCACCGCGCGCGACGAATGCGTACGGCGTCGCGAGCGAGATCGAGCCGTCGATCGTCGTATTCACGCCGGGTGCCGACACTTTTGCGGCAAGCGATCGCCCCTCGAGTGTCAGGTCCAGCGTGGCGACGCCGACGCTGCTGCCATTCAAGTTCACGTCGCCGGCGGCGAGCCGGCCGCGGCCGCGAAGCGCGTCGATGGAACCGGTGAGCGTGGCGTCGAACGCCCCGGCAGTCAGGGCGACAGGGATGGATCCCTTGTGGAGCGCGCCGAGGTCCTGTCCCGCAAGGGTAACCTCGACCACCGGGTTCGCGAGCGGACCGGACCAAGTGCCGGCAGCGGTCGCCGAGCCGCGCAGGTCCAGCGCCGGCTGCCCGGCCAGCCGCCAGAGGGACAGGTCGGCCGCCGCGACGCGAAAGTGGCCCGTCGAGCTGCGCTCCCCGACGTCGATATCGAACGACGCCATGAGATCCGCCGGCGGCGCCTCCGCGACGGTAAGCCCGCGGCCCTGGACACGGCCCGTCCCGCGACTGGCGCCGAGCGTGCCACCGAGCGTGGCTTCGACGTCGAGCGATCCGGCCACCGCCTGCGTATCGATGTCGCCGAGCGGGACGCCGAAGTCGCGTGCGCGCTCGATGGCCGCGCGCGCGTCCGACGTCCGAAACGTGAGGCGGCCGTCCACGGCCGAGCTCTGCCACCGGTCCTTGTTCACGCGAACGTCGGCGCTCAGCCGGAAGTCCCAGCCCTCGTCGCCGCCCGGCAAAACATCGACGCGCCACCGATCGCCTTCGCCGCGCGCACGGACGACGAGCGACGTTCTTCGACCTGCTGCGACCACGCCGGTCGTTCCCTCCACCTCGAGCCGGAAGGGAGTCACCTCGCCTCCGCCGCGCCATCGCAGCTCGCCGGAGCCGCTCTGCGCGACGACGTCGGCGACCCCGGACGGAGCATTCGGCAGCTGCCGCGCGTCCACGTTCGACCAGCGCGCCTCCAGCCGGCTCGGGCTGGCGGCGTCGAGCGCAATGGCCCCGCGACCCTCGACCGTGCCACCGGCAAGATCCGCGGCATACGACTCCACCGTCATCACGCCGTTGTGATACCGGCCTGCCGCGCGCACCGCCGCGACCTCGATGCCGGACCAGGCGAGCGCCCGGCCGTTGGCGTGAACCGTCGCCGTCGGGTTCGTGAGCGCGCCCGTGACGCGTCCGCCCACGTCCACCTGGCCAACGAACGCGGCCTCGTCTGCACCGGCGGTCTGCCATGACGACAGATCCGTCGACCCGCTCAGGTTCAGGTCCGTCGTGGCACCGTCACCGCCGAACGTCAACGTGCCGTTCGCCTCGAGCGACGTCCCCGGACGCGTGACGGTGAAGCCGCTGATCCCCAGGGTGTGACCACCGTAGGTCAGCGCGGATCCGGCCGCATCGAATTCATGGGTCCTGCCGCCGACGACGACGCTGACGCCTCGCCTGGCGTCAACCCTGCCGGCCACCTCGCCTGGCGACGGGATCGTCATCGTCGCGGCGACATCGCGAACCGTGATTGTCGTGTCCGGGAGCTCGATGACGACGTCGAGATCCTCGACGTCGAGAGCCGGGAGCGTGATGCCGCTGCCATCAGAGCCTCCGCCAAACGCCGGCAGGTTGTCCGATCCACCTCCACGGTGCCGGATGCTGATTCGGGGCGAGGTCAGCGACAGCCGCTGCAGGTCTGGTTGCCCGAGGAGCGTTCTCGCGCCGAACGCGGCGCCGACGCGGCCAGCCGACCCGAACGGCTCGTCCGCGGTGTCGATGGCTGCCAGCTCGACGTCGCGAAGCTCCGCGGAGAGGGTCAGCAGGTTGTAGGTGAGCGACGAGGCGCGCACCTCGATACCATACGAGGCGCGCACCGCGG
>DATIEW010000569.1:0-3251 GCA_035455585.1 Vicinamibacterales bacterium
CGCGCGATCTTCAAGCGCGACCGCAACGTCCGCGTCCTGCTGGCCGAGGTCGCCGACTTCGACCTCGATGCGCGTGAGCTGCACCTGCGTTCCGTCTCTGGAGTGCCGGCGCCGGAACGGCTCGGTTACGAGACGCTGATCGTCGCCGGCGGCTCGCACTACTCGTACTTCGGCCACGAGGAGTGGTCGATGCACGCCGCCGAGGTCAAGTCGCTCGAGAGTGCACTCGCCGTTCGCAGCCGCCTCCTCGCCGCCTTCGAAGCCGCCGAGACCGAGCCGAACGCAGAGCAACGGGACGGGTGGCTCACGTTCGTCGTCGTCGGCGCCGGCCCCACCGGCGTCGAGATGGCCGGCCAGATCGCCGAGTTGGCGCGCGACACGCTGCGGCGCGACTTCCGCACCATCGATCCCCGCAACGCCCGCATCCTCCTCCTCGAGGCGGCCGACCGTGTGCTGACGAGCTTCCCGCCCGCGCTCTCGGCGAAGGCCGAGCGGTCGCTGCAGCGCCTCGGCGTAACCGTCCTCACCAGCCGCACTGTGATCGGAGTCGACGACGCCGGCGTGACGCTCGAGGGCGGAGACGAAGGACGCGCGGAGCGGATCGCCAGCCGCGCGGTCGTGTGGGCTGCCGGCGTCACCGCGTCCGGCCTCGCAGGCAGGCTCGCCGACCTGACCGGAGCCGAGCGCGACCACGCCGGCCGTGTTACCGTCGAAGCTGATCTCACCCTTCCCGGGCACCCGGAGGTATTCGCGTTCGGCGACATGGTCCGCGTCCGTGACCGGGGCGGCCAGCCCGTCGTGCTTCCGGGTGTCGCACCCGTCGCGATGCAGCAAGGGCGGTACGCCGCCGGCGTCGTCCGCGCGCGGCTCCGAGGGCGCCAGCACGGCGCCTTCCGCTACCGCAACAAGGGCAACCTGGCCACGATCGGCCGAGCAGCGGCCGTCGCCGACATCAAAGGCCTCCGGCTGAGCGGCTCTCTCGCCTGGGCCACCTGGCTGCTCGTCCACATCTGGTACCTGATCGGCTTCCAGAATCGGCTGCTCGTCCTCATCCGCTGGTCGTTCAGCTTCGCAACCCACGGTCGCGGCGCCCGACTCATCACAGGCGCTTCGACCTACAGCGAGCAGCGCTGATGTGGCGCTGATCGGCTGGGCCATACTCGTCGGCGCGAGCCTCGTCGCAGGAGCCCTCGTCGCGGTGGTCCTGCGGCTTCCTGAGCGCATCGCCGCCGTCGTGACCTCGTTCGGCGGCGGCCTCCTCGTCGCCGCGATCGCCTTCGAGCTCGTCCCCGAGGCGGACGAGCGCGCGGGCGCGGTGGTTACCGCGCTTGGGCTTCTGGCAGGGACGCTGGTCTACGTCGGCGCCGATGCGTGGCTCACCCGCGACGAGGCGATGGCGGAGATGCGCCGCTCGGGCCACGCGGCCGCGGCTGGCCAGCCGATGACGATGTCCGTCGACCACGCCGAGGCCGCCCGTGGCGAGTCGATCGCCGTGGGACTTTTCGTGGACGGGGTGCCGGAGTCGATCGCGCTGGGCTTGACGGTTGCGGAGGGCGAGATCGGGCTTGCGCTGCTCGTGGGGATCCTTGTCGGCAACGTGGTCGAAGCGTACGGAGCCGCCCAGCCGATCATCACCGGCGGCCACGCGAAGCGCTTCGCCGTCGTGCTGCTCGGCGGCATTGGCCTCGCTCTCGCGGGCGCTGCGATTCTCGGCGGCACCGTGCTCGCCGACACTAGCGACGACTTCGTCGGAGGCACTCAGGCCCTGGCCGCGGGCGCCGTGCTCGCCGTCGTTTCGATCTCGATCGTTCCTCACGCCTTCGCCGAGGTGTCGAGCCGCGTCGCGACGGCGACCGTGGTCGGCTTCATCGCCGGCTACCTACTCAGCTGACCGCCCCAACTGGCGCGTGCGAGCGGATGACGAGAATTGCCGAGGCACCAGAGGGGCTGAGCTTCTACGTCGCCGCCACCTCTTCAAGGCTAGTGGGTTGCGGCCCGGGTCTTGGCCGAGGCGCACCCGTGCCGGCCGGCCTGGCGAATCGTTGTCTGGTCGACTATGACGCTCGGGCTAGACGCATCAGACCGACGCGGTTGGCTCTTTCGCGAATCGCCCTCGGGATGATCCTGACCTTGGGGCGAACCCTCACTGACGACTCGGTCATACCGGGCAGTGGGCCCCGTCCGGACCTTGGAGAAGGCGCCCCGAACGCGCCGGCCTCGGTGCGGCTGCGGGGGTTTCGGAGCGGCGGCAGAGCTCAGGCCGGGCCCGGCATCGCGCCCTCGGCGAGCTTGATCCGGGTCCAGACGTTCATGTTGACGACGACGCCCACGATCTCGAGCATCTGCTCCAAGCTGAAGTTCTCGGCGAGCGCATCGTGGAAACGCTGGAACGCCGCGTCTCGGTCGGTGTCAGCCGCACGGGTGAGAGCCTCGGCGTAGCGGAGCGCCGCCTGCTCGGCCTCGGAGAAGAGCTCGGTCTCCCACCACGCGGTCAGGGTGTCGATCTTGGCCCGGGGGATGCCCGCCTCGCGCGTCGCCTCGTAGTGCAGGCTGAGGCAGTAGGTGCAGTTGTTGAGCTGCGAAACTCGCAGGCGCAGGAGTTGGGCGAGTTGGCGGTCGATCCGCAGGTCTGCCTTGTACCCGAACGCATCCGCGCCCATCCGCGCCATCCCGATCAGTGCATCGTTCTCGCTCGCGTCGAGCCGGCGCTTCTCCACCTGGACACCGTCAGCCATCTTGCTTCCTTTCGTGCTCATAAGACAACTCCTGTCGTGCATGTGCGGTGACGGGCTGGGGGCAACCCTGTATCGAGCCGTCGCTCACGTACCGACCTCCTCGCTCATCCGATTCATGACCAGCCTGCCAGCAAGCTCGCAGCCCGAGGCCATACCGTCGTGCCAAGGGAATGACGCCGTGCCCGAGAGAGGCCTCGCGATCTCCGGCTGAGACGAGCGGGGAACGCACGCCTGCGCTCTGCACCTCGCGGTAGCCACGCGCGTCCTGGCGGCCGGCAGATTGATCTCGACCGCCCGCGTTGCTCGAACGCGGACGATGAGAAGGAGTGGCAGATGTCTGCGAGTAGTCCTGTTCTGACGGGTCCCGGCGGAGGTCGTACCGTCGAGTCCGGCCACGGCTCGAGCGCCGAGCTGAAGATCGCCGGTGAGCAGTCCGGCGGGGAGTGGGCCGTCGTCGAATGGCGCATCCGCCCGGGCGACGAGCCACCGCTCCACACGCACACGCGCGAGGACGAG
>DATIEW010000570.1:0-4654 GCA_035455585.1 Vicinamibacterales bacterium
GGAGGGCCGGTGAGGTATTCCACGTCGGGCCGGTAGAACAGCCATCCCTGGTTGCCGACATACACCCGCTCGTTCCCGGCGCCGAGCCAGCCGCTCAACACGTACTGCGCGGGCGGCCGCAGGCTCCGCCCGAACACCGAGCCGTCCTCGAGCGCATCCTCGAACGCGGCCAGCTCCGCGAGCGCGAGCCGATTGGCGGCAACGGTCAACTGCCACAGCGACGGCGGCAGTGCCGCGCGACCGCGCGCGGACGCCACCGGCACGACCGCCCGCGGTACATCCAGCAGCCGTCTCCACGCGCCGGCGATCCGGCCGTCGCCCGCTCGATGCTGGCCGATTGCCTCGCCGATCGGAACCGCCACGATGACCGTGAGGAAGAAGGCGACGAGCGCGCGCACGACGGACCGGCCCGCCGTCGTGTGTCCGACCTCGCGCTGAGCGATCTCCTCGCGCGACAGGCTCGCCGATGGCAAACTGCCCGGCCGTGTCATCAGAATATGAAGTAGATGAACGGATTGTAGGCCTGCGTCGTCAGCACGATGGCGGCAACGATGAAGAGCAGGGCGATTGCGGTGGAGCGTGGGACCGTGAGCGTGCGCGTCCAGTCCCAGGTCTGCGGAGCGCCCCAGGTGATGGCGGCCGCCAGCGTGAAGGTGCCGATGTAGTAGGGCTGATACAGGATTCCGCTCAGGAGCGCGGCGCCCGGCTGCACCTCGCTCTGCCCGATCATGCAGCCGAGGTATCGGAGGGCCGACGGGAGATCCTCGGCGCGGAAGAACACCCAGGTGACGAGCACGAGCGCAAAGGTGAAGGCGACGCGGGCGGCGGGAGGGAATCGCCCGTAAGAGGCTGCTTTTCCGCCGAGGCGCTCGATAGCCAGCAGCACGCCGTGCAGCCCGCCCCAGAGGAGGAAGTTCCAGGCGGCGCCGTGCCACAGGCCGCCGAGCAGCATCACGATGAACAGGTTGACGTAGGTGCGCCCCGTCCCCTTGCGGTTGCCGCCCAGCGGCACGTAGAGATAGTCGCGAAGCCACGTCGACAGGGAAATGTGCCACCTGTGCCAGAACTCGGTGATCGACTGCGATTTGTACGGGGAATCGAAGTTCTTCGGAAACACGAACCCCAGCATCAGCCCGAGGCCGATTGCCATGTCGGAATAGCCGCTGAAGTCGAAGTAGATCTGGAAGGCGTACGCCGTCACGCCGTACCAGGCCTCCAGCGCGCCGAGCGAACCGGCGTCGAACGCAAGGTCCGCAATCTTGCCGCAGGGGTTCGCCAGCAGCACCTTCTTCGCCAGACCGACCGAGAAGAACGCGACGCCCCGCGCGAACTTGGTGGCGGTATGCGTGCGCGAGCGAAGCTGATCCGCGATCTCCGAAAACCTGATGATCGGGCCGGCGACGAGCTGGGGGAACATCGACACGTAGCACGCGAAGTCGATGACGTTCCGGATTGCCGGTGCGCGCCCCCGGTACACGTCAATCGTGTAGCTCATCGACTGGAACGTGTAGAAGCTGATGCCGAGCGGCAGCGTCACGCGGATTGCCGTCTCGAGCCGCAGACCGGTCAGCCCGAGGGCACCGACGAGGGCATCGTAATTCTCGACCGCGAAGTTGAAATACTTGAAGAACCCCAGCAGGCTGAGGTTGCTGCAGATCGAGACGACCAGGGCCACCCTCGCCGCACGCGGTGCGGCTGCCGCACCCGTCCAGGAATCCGAGCGCGCGACGGCACCGGCGATGACACGGCCGCACACGTAGTCGACCGCGGTGGAGGCGCCGAGCAGGACTACGAACAGCGGGTTCGCCCAGCCGTAGAACAGGTAGCTGAGCGCCGTCAGCACGGCGTGCTTCAGGCGCAGCGGCGCCGCATAATAGAGCGCCAGCGCCACGGGAAGAAAGTAGAAGAGGAAGAGATACGAGCTGAAGACCATCCGCGGACGGCTCTCCCGGTTTCCAACGAGCCAACTCCCAACGCCCAACGCCCAACTCCCAACGCGTCCACGTCCCAACGCTCAAGGCCGGCGCGTTCCAGGCTGGGAACTGGGAGTCAGGAGCTATCTCTTCAGTACGTCGCGACCTCGTAGTACAGCGGCTGTTCGGAGATTCCGAGGTCCGTGATGAGCCGCTCGCCCTCCAGCTCCGGGTGCGCGTCGTAACGCTCGATGGTCAGGCGGTACACCGTCCCGGGCGTTTTGCTCGCCTCTTCGAGCACACGCTGATCGCGGATGGCCCAGTGCGCAACGCGAATCTCCCGCGAAGCGTAGGTCCCCTCGATGACGTCGACGATCTCGTACTGATTGACGACGAGCGCGTGGCGGTACGGAAGGATGGAGGGAGGCGCCGGGATTGGTCCGGCGTGTGTGAGGCGCCCCTCCACGACAAGCCTCGAGATCCGTTCGGCGCCCGCGGCGGGATTGGCCGCGGCCGCCGTGATGACCGGTCCGACCGGGCCGCGCGGACTCGTCCGGTACAAGCTGCCTTCACGGTCGATCCAGACGTCCGGAAAGTAGTCCGCGGCCTCATCGTCGGTCACGCGCAGCCAGGCCTCGACCGTCATGAAGTCCTCGCTGAACCTGCCGAGCCAGACCTCGGTCTGCGGTCCGCCGGTGCGGACCTGGTTGTCGCCGCCGCGATTGTACGGGCCGGTGATCGCCAGGAAGCGCGGGTGGTTCGTCCAGCGCGGATGGTAGACCTCCGGATTGTCGAAGCCGGGCGCCCGGTTGATCGGAACGGTCCATCGTTTGTTGGTCCGGACGTCGACGAGCGTGAGGTTGCGGTGCGCTCCATCGAAGTACCAGAAGAGGGCGCCGCGCGCCGACGCCAGCGCCGTCCAGCACCCCTCTCCGACCTTCCGCCACGAGCGGTTCGGAAGCTCCGCGATGCCCGCGTGCGGCCACGGAAACAGACCGGCGGCGAGCCGCCCGTCCGCCGAAACCTGAAACGTGTCGCTGCTCACCATCGTCTGGTTCCAGACGAGCTGCGGCGATGCGGGATCGTCGAGCGGGAAGCGCGACACGGTCGCGAAGTCGTACAGCGTGTTGTCCGTGCCGACGTATACCCATTCGCGGCCGTCAGCCGGGTCCTCCCAGACGGCCAGCGCGAACCCCTTCGCGAGCCGGCGCACACCAGACCCGTCCCATGGAACGAGGAAGACCTCCGGACCATCGCCGTGAGGCCGGCTCGAGAACACGAGACGGTCGCCGCGCGGCGTCAGCATTGGCTTCACGAAGCTCCGCCGGTCTGCGAGGATCGCGCGATGGCCCTTCCCGTCCGCGGTGTCGAGTCCCATCAGGACGAGGTCGTCACCTTCCGCGGACGGATCCGTACCGTCGCCTCTTACCCAGACGATTCTCGTGTGGGCGCCTGTGAAATTTCGCAGGTCGGCGCCGGGCCCAGCTGGAACGGGCGATGGTGAGCACGCGGCAAGCGTTCCGGTTGTCAGGAGGACCAGGCCGCCAACGAAGGTCGCAGCAGGCAGCCGGATGTGGTGCGGATGATCCTGCGGCCTCATAGCGGCTGATTATAGGACGCGCAGGCGCGGGATCCGGAGACACATGCCGTCAGCGGCGGCACGTCACCAGGATCGGACGGGAGACCCCACGGCGGCGTACGTGGTCGGATCGCGATCGATGTCCAGGTTGCCGACTGGCTGTGCGTAGACCACGCGGGCGTGATCGCGTTCATCCTCCGAGTTTCGGCAGTCCTCGACCCCGCACGACGACGACGTACACCGGCAGGCCGCAGAGCAGCAGGATGAAGCCCCAGTATACCGTGTCGGCGCCCGCCCCGCCGATTGCCCAGAGCGCGTAGGCGAAGGCGAGCGCGGCCACGATCGCCGCGCCCGTCGACAGCTTGTGAGACGGCTGTCCAGGCATCGGCCGCCACAGGAAGACGGCAAGGGACGAGAACACGTAGGGGACGAGCGTGCTGAGCGTCGCCAGCAGGATGATGAACGTGAAGAGATCGACGAGCCCGCGCGTGTAGTTGAGGGCGATGAGCCCGGTAGTGAGGAGCCCGGCGATCACCATCCCGGCTGCCGGGGTCCCCCGTGTGGAGACCCGCCCGAAGACAGCTGGAAAGAGCCCGTCGCGTGCCACGGCCAGCGGAAGCTGGCCGGCGAGCAGGACCCAGCCGTTGAGCGCGCCGAAGCAGGAAATCGCGGCGCCGAGCGCGACCGCGGCCGCAGCTCCCTCGCCGCCGAAGAGGCGCGCCGCATCCGCAAAGGGCGCCGTCGACTTGCCGATCGCGGCGGGTGCCAGCAGGCTCATGACGCCCACGGTGCTCCCGATGTAGATGATCGCCGCGAGCAGCGTGCCCGTAACCGTCGCGCGGGGAATGGTCCGATCGGGGCCGCTGATGCTGCCGGCCGGCACAGTGGCCGATTCGAGACCGAGAAAGGCCCAGAGCGTGAGCGTCGCCGCCGAGGTGATGCCGCCGAACACCGCCCGCCCACCCGACTGAGACACGGCGAAATGCGCCGGCTCGATCGCCATCAGTCCGACTGCTCCCACAACCAAGAGCGGGAGCACCTTCAGCGCCGTGGTGACGACCTGCACCCACCCGGCCGTTCGCACGCCGGCGATATTCACGCCCACGAGCACCCACACAGCGCCCAGCGCCATCATCGCCGCCGTCGCCGGCGAGCGCACCTG
>DATIEW010000571.1:0-2077 GCA_035455585.1 Vicinamibacterales bacterium
CGTTCGTCAGCCGGATCGCCCCGGCCTCGGGCCCGAATCTCGTGCTGATCCTCGACGGAATCGCTCACGAGATGTCGGCGTTTGCGCGACGGTGTCGGCCTTGCTGAACCGTGACGAGGTGACCGCGACCAACGGCGTCGAACTCGGACCCGCGAGGGTTGTATCATGTTAGCGCTATCAATCTTGGCGTCACGCGCGCCCAGGCAGGGGATCAGCATGCGAACGAGCGCGTTCGTCCGCCCATCCGGACTGGTTGTGGCCGCGGCAGCCGCGGCTCTGCTCGCGGCCCCGACGGGCGCCGCACGCGGCGACGGCGAGGTCTACCGCGACCCGCGCGCACCTGTCGCGGCGCGCGTGGACGATCTTCTGGGGCGGATGACGCTCGAGGAGAAGGTCGCGCAGCTCCTCACCGTGTGGCAGGGCAAGACCGAGATCTTCGACACGAAGCTTCGCTTCGACGCGCGCAAGGCGGCCGAGCGTTACCCGCACGGGATCGGCCAGTTCGCGCGCCCGCAGGATGCCAGGGGTCCGGTTTCCCCACGGGACATCCCGAGTCGCTCGCCGCGTGAGACGGTCGAGCTCGTCAACTCCGTGCAACGTTACGCGATCGAGCACACGCGCCTCGGGATCCCGGTGCTCTTTCACGAGGAGTCGCTGCACGGCTACGCGGCTGCCGCGGCCACCAACTTCCCGCAGGCGATCGCGCTGGCGAGCACGTGGGATCCCGAGCTGCTGCGCCGGGTCAACACGCTGATCGCCCGCGAGGTGCGGGCGCGCGGCGTGCAACTCGTGCTGTCGCCGGTCGTGGATGTGGCGCGCGATCCGCGCTGGGGACGCATCGAGGAAACCTTCGGCGAGGACCCCTACCTGGTTGCAGAGCTCGGCGTCGCCGCCGTGCAGGGACTGCAGGGCGACGGGCCGCTGCTTGGTCCCGGACGCGTCTGGGCCACACTCAAGCACATGACGGGTCACGGTCAGCCGGAAGGCGGGAACAACGTGTCGCCGGCGCCTACGCCTGAGCGGATGCTGCGCGAGGTGTTCTTCCCGCCGTTCGAGGAGATCGTGCGACGCACGGGCATCGCGGCGGTGATGCCCTCGTACAACGAGATCGACGGCGTGCCGAGCCACGCCAACCGCTGGCTGATCGGCGACGTGTTGCGTGGAGAATGGGGATTCAAAGGCCTGGTCGCCAGCGACTACTTCGCGATCGAGCAGCTCGTCGACATTCACCACGTCGCGCCGGATGTACCCGGCGCAGCGCTGCGCGCATTGGCCGCAGGCGTGGACCTCGATCTGCCCGATGGCCTGTCGTACCGGACGCTCGTGCAAGCCGTCCGCGAGGGCAAGGCGTCCGAGGCGCGGATCGACGAGTCGGTCCGCCGAATGCTGGACTTCAAGTTCCGCTCCGGCCTGTTCGAGCAGCCGTTTGCGGACGCTGCTCAGGCAGAAGCCGTCACCGGCAACGCCGAGGCACGCGCGCTCGCGCTCGAGGCCGCCCGGCGCTCGGTCGTGCTGCTGAAGAACGACGGTGTGCTACCGCTCACGCCCGGCGCACACCGCACCATCGCCGTGATCGGGCCGAACGCGGCCGTAGCGCGCCTCGGGGGGTATTCCGGCGAGCCGCGGCAGAAGGTGTCTCTCCTCGAAGGAATCCGCTCGCTGATCGGAAACCGCGCGCAAGTCCTGCACGCTCCGGGAGTGACGATCACCGTGGACGACGACTGGTGGGCGGATAAGGTCGAGCTCGCCGAGCCCGCACGGAACCGGACACAGATCGCGGAGGCGGTGCGGGTCGCCCGCGGTGCCGACGTGATCGTGCTCGCGATCGGCGATACGGAACAGACCAGCCGGGAGGGCTGGGCGGACAACCATCTCGGTGACCGGACGAGTCTGGATCTGGTGGGTGAGCAGGGAGAGCTGGCGACGGCGCTGTTTGAGCTGGGCAAGCCGGTGGTGGTGGTGCTGATCAACGGTCGGCCGCTGTCGGTGGTGGAAGTGTCGCAGCGGGCCAATGCGCTGGTGGAGGCGTGGTATCTGGGTCAGGAGGGCGGTACGGCGCTGGCGGAGGTGCTGTTCG
>DATIEW010000572.1:0-7561 GCA_035455585.1 Vicinamibacterales bacterium
CACGATGACGCTCGCCATCGCGGCCGGCGCCTCGTTCGAGGAGGCTGCCCGCCTCGCCAACTACGCCGGCGGCATTGTCGTGATGAAGCGCGGCACCGCCACGGTGACGGCCGACGAGCTTCGCGACGCCGTGCTCCGGGATGCAGCCGTGCTTGCACGGTCGGAATGAGTACGAATGTGTAGATTCACCGTCCAAGCACGGCTGAGGCGCGCACGGCGCGCCTGCGAGCCGGGGTGGGACCGAGCGGCGCGAGGCGCAGGGGCCCAGCAAGCGACCGAGTCGGCCAGCCTCCGCCAAGGCTACGGCGGCCCGCCGAAGCGCTTCACGCGAAGGCGGGGGTGTGGGGCGGAGCCCCACGCTGGCTGACATGGGTCGCGTCGTTTCCCGGGAGGAGCTGCTCGATCTGGTCCAGTCCGACCGCCGCGCCGGGCTGACGATCGCCTTCGCCAACGGCTGTTTCGATCTGCTCCACGTCGGGCACACCCGCTACCTGCAGGCCGCCGCCGCCGAGGCCGACCGCCTGGTGGTCGGCGTCAACGACGACGAGATCGCGAGCCTGAAGGGCCCGGGACGGCCGATCCTGCCGGCCAGGGACCGCGCCGATCTGGTTGCCGCCCTCCGCGGGGTCGACTACGTGGTCGTCTTTCCCGAGCCGACCGTCGATCCGCTGCTCGAAGCGCTGCGGCCCGACGTGCACTGCAAGGGAACCGATTACACGGCCGCTACCGTCCCCGAGCGCGAGACGGTATTTCGCCACGGCGGCCGCATCGCGATCGTCGGCGATCCCAAGGATCATTCGACCCGCGATCTGCTCGCCCGCATCCGCGGATGAACGTTCTGATCGTCAAGCTCGGCGCGCTGGGCGACATCATCCACGCCATTCCCGCGGCGGCCGCGCTGCGCTCTGCATTGCCGGACGCGCGGATCGACTGGGTGGTCGACGCGAAGCACCGCGGCATCCTCGATCTCGTGTCCGTGCTGGATCGCATCGTGCCCATCGAGGGACGAACGCTCCGCGCGTGGACTGAGGCGGTTAGCCGCGTGCGGCAGACCCGCTACGACGTTGCTCTGGACCTCCAGGGGTTGATGAAGTCGGCGGTGCTCGCGCGCGCGTCGGGCGCCGCGCGCGTCGCCGGCTTCTCAATCTGGCACCTGCGGGAGAAGTCCGCGCGGCCCTTCTATTCCGAGACGGGCGACTCCGGCGCCGCCCCGCCAGACGACGAGCACGTGATCTACAAGAACCTGCGCCTGTTGCGCGTGGTAGGCATAGACACGCGCGAGGTTGCGTTTCCGATTGCACGGGTGCCGTCCGCGGCTGCGGCCGAGGCCGGTGCGGCCTACGGCGCCGGTGGCTTTGCGCTGATCAATGCCGGAGCGGCATGGCCCAACAAGCGATGGCCACCAGGCCGGTTCGGTGAGGTCGCGGCGTTCCTCCGCGAGATTCGGGGGCTGCCGTCGCTCGTCCTCTGGGGACCGGGTGAGCAGGAGCTTGCGTGGCAGGTCGTCGAGGCATCCTCGGACGCCGCGCGAGTCGCGCCGGCGACCACGATTGGCGATCTCGCGGAGCTGTCGCGGCTTGCGGCGCTCGTCGTGTCCGGCGACACGGGTCCGCTCCAAATCGCGGCGGCGGTGGGCACACCGGCGGTCGCAATCTTCGGCCCGACCAATCCCGGCCGCAACGGCCCGTGGTCGCCGGACGACGTGGTCGTTTCGCGATACCCGTCCTGCGCGTGTCACTACGATCGCCGTTGTCACAACGCCGCGTGGTGTCTCGAGAGCGTGACCGTGGCGGAGGTGTGCGCGGCGATCCAGCAGCGATTGCCGGCCGCGCCGCGGCCTGGCGTCAAGACCGGCGCGAACGATGACTGACGTCCGCAGGCCGATCGCGAGGTATCGCGTTCGTATTGGGTTTGCGGCGGCGGCCGTGGCGCTGTGGCTGGCGGCGCCGACCTGGCGCAGCCTGACGCTGGGCGCCGCCGTTGCGGTTCTGGGCGAAGCGCTCCGTGTCTGGGCGTCGGGTCATCTCGAGAAAGGACGCGAGGTCACTGCATCGGGACCGTATCGATGGATGCGGCACCCGCTTTACGTGGGATCGGCGATCATCGGGCTGGGCGTGGCGATCGCGTCAGCACGCGCGGCGGTCGCCGTGCTGATCGCGGTCTATCTCGGCGTCACGATCGCGTCGGCGATTCGAAGCGAAGAGGCGCACCTGACGGAGAAGTTCGGCGAAGCGTATCCCGCATATCGCGCCGGCAGCGGCGCCGAGCCGCAACGCCGCTTCTCGTGGCGACGTGCGGCGGCCAATCGTGAATACCGCGCCGTGGCGGGTCTCGCCGCCGCCTTTGCGCTGCTGGCGTCAAAGGCGTGCTGACTGCACTCAGCATTCATCATTCGATCTTCATTGCCTCGAGCGGGCTCACCGATGCCGCCTTGCGGGCCGGCAGGTACGCGGCGATCAGCCCCACCGCGAAGAGGAGGGCTGACATGCCTCCGAACGTCGATGCGTCCAGAGGTGTCGTCTCGTACAGCATGCCGCCGAGGAACCGCGTCAGCCCGGCGGCGCCGAGCGCGCCCATGACCAGCCCGACTCCCAGTATCAGTGCGGCGTTGGTCATGACCGCCCGTTTCACGCGTGATGGCGGCGCGCCGAGCGCGATGCGCACGCCGATCTCGCGCCTGCGGAGGCTCACTGCGTAGGACAGGACGCCATACAGGCCAACCGCGCCGAGGGCGAGTGCAACACCTGCCGCGATAGCGAGCGTCAGCATCGTGAACGTGAACTCCACGACCGACTGCCCGACGATGTCGTCCATCGTCCGGAGGGCCGCCACCGGCAGGTCGGGGTTCAGCGACCAGACCGCCTGCCGGATGGCATCGGCACGCGCATCGAGGCGCGGCCCACGGAGGAGGTAGCTGAACACGCGCGGTGCGCCGCCGGCTCTGGGGTTCAACGGAAAGTAGATCTGCGGCGCCGGCGGCTCCCGGAGGTTCTGGTGCCGGACGTCCCCCACGATGCCCTTGACCGTGAACCACGGCTGCGACTCCGGATCCGTGCTGCTCGCCGTGCGCAGCCGCTTGCCGACCGCATCCTCACCAGGCCAGTACCGTTCGGCGGCGGCCCGGTTGACGATGACGGTGTAGACGCCGTCGCGCAGATCGCCGGAGTCGAAATCGTTTCCACGAAGGATGGGCATCCGCAGGGTCCTGAAGTACCCGGGCGTGACACTCGAGTAGAGCACGATCGGCGGCAGCCGTCCCGCTTCGACGGGATGGCCGGCGAACTCGAACGTCGTTCCGGATGGAGACGCGGCCAGGGGCACCGCAGTCCCGGCGCCGGCCGATTCGATCTCCGGCAGCTCCGACAACCGATCGACCAGCTGCGCCGTGAATGGAACGATCTGCCCCGGCTGCGGGTATGCCGCCTGCGGAAGCGCGACGCGGAACGTCAATACGTCCTGCGCAAGGAACCCGTGCTCTGCGCCCATGATGCGCGCGAAGCTCCGCGCGAGGAGGCCCGATCCGACGAGCAGCACCAGCGCCATGGCGGTCTGGGCGACGACCAGGAGCTGGCGGCCGCGCTGGCGAGCCGGCTGATCGGTGGCGCTTCGACCGCCCTGCAGGGCCGGGAGCAGATTCGAGCGCGTGTAGCGGAATGCCGGGAACAGACCAAAGAGGAGCGCGGACAGGATGGCCGCGCACGCAGCGAACATCAGGACGAGGGCGTCCATCCGGATCTGATCGAGGCGAGGGATCGTTTCGGGCGCGAGGCGAACCAGTATCGGCAGCGCAACGGCGGCGAAGAGCACGCCGCATGCGGTGCCGACCGCCGACAGAACTATCGACTCGGCCAGGAGCATCCGGATCAGGCCGCCGCGGCTGCATCCAATCGCGGCGCGGATGGCGATCTCCCGCTGCCGGGACTCCGCGCGAACGAGACAGAGATTCGCCACGTTGCCGCAGGCGATCAGGAGCACCATGCCCACGGTTCCGAGCAGGATCCACAGCGGCTCCCGGACGCTGCCGATCAGGTCTTCCTTCATGGAGTTGACGATCGGGCGGTAGCGGCCGTCGGTCAGGAAGGCACGGTAGTTCGGGCTCTGGATGTACTCGCTCATCGCGCGCTGCACGAGCGGCTCCAGATGCGTCGCGGCCTGGTCGGGCCGCACACCTTCTTTCAGCCGGCCGATGGCGTTCCATCCGAAGTTCCCGGTCGGCGGATTGGCCTCGTTGAACCGGGCAGGCATCCACACGTCGGGGGAGTCCTGCTGGTCCATCATCGAAGGCGCGATCCCGACAACCAGCGCGGGCTCGCCGTTGATGCGGATCGTCCGCCCCACGAGCGCGGGATCGGTACCGAACCGCCTCGTCCACAACCGGTGGCTCACGACCAGAACGCGCTGCGCCTCGGGCCTGTCCTCGTCGGCCGAATACGGCCGGCCGTGCGTGAAGTCGGCGCCCAGCGTCGAGAAGTAGCTGTGCGTCGTTGCGGCACCGTCCAGCACTTCCGGCGATCCCGATCCGGTCAGACTGACGCGCGTGCTCTGGTACAGCGCCATGTCCTCGAAGACCGCGCTGTGGCGCCGGTAGAAGAGGAAGAGATCGGGCGAGAGCGGGAACTGGTCGTAGCCGAGGCCCGGCGCCGTGCTCCAGATGTTGACGAGCCGCCCGGGGCGTGGATACGGCAGCGGGCTCAACAGCACGCCGTTGACGACGCTGAAGGTCGCCGTTACGGCACCGATCCCGAGCGCAAGCGTGAGCGAGGCGACGATCAGGAACCTCGGCTGTTTTCGCAGGCTGCGGACCGCGTCACGAAGATCGTCGTAGAGGGTTTGCATTCGTGGCTCCGTTGCGTGCACACGTGTTATCTGTCCGGATCCGCGCACCGGACTCCCGGGACCGGACGACGACCAGTACCTGCCGCTGGTAGATTCCTGCCAATCGCGCCTCGTACGTGTCCGCGCGGGCGAGTTGTGACGCTCGGCGAAGCAGCGCCTTTTCAACGATTGTGCCCGATTGCACGTGGCGACCGAGCGTCCCACCGCGCTGCCACGCCCGGGCCAACCGCGAGAGGCCCGCTTGCGCGGCTTGCGCTGAAAGCTCTATAATTCATCTCTTTGAGTGGGCGCGAGGATGGCGCGCCGTGTCCGCCGCCGCGCGTTGCGCTTTGGCGGGACAGGTTCGGCCTTTGCGCGCGATGGATTCGGGTGCGCTACGGCGCGACACGTGAAGCCGGGCCGCGCCGTAGCGCGCAGCGCGAAGGCGGGCGGTTAGCTCAGTGGTAGAGTACCGGTCTTACACACCGGCTGTCACAGGTTCGAATCCTGTACCGCCCAAATCAGAATGTCGAATGCTGAATGGTTGCTGCTGACAGCAGGGATTCTGCACTCAGCATTCACCGCGCGTAGTACCGTTTTTGGGGTCGTAGTTCAGTTGGCTAGAACGCCGGCCTGTCACGCCGGAGGCCGCGGGTTCGAGTCCCGTCGACCCCGCCAACTAAGGACAGTAAGTAGGAGATTCACCGATCTACGCATCGGCCGTCCCCAACATGTCTCCACGCGCTGGTAACGCTTCGAGCGTTACCAGCCGCACGTAGTGTCCGGCTTCAGCCGGACCAGACTCCAACAAGCGAATCGCGCTTTCAATCGCCGCCGGCTCAGGTGCATGTACGACTGCGTCGTCGTGCGGTCCTGATGTCCCGCGAGCATCAGATCGTGGGGACCACATCGAGACCTTTCGCGCCGGCGCGGCCCGCGCCCACGACTGAGATAGTCTCCCGCGCGATGCATCAGGTGATAGCGCACGTGGATTGCGCCCCGACCTGGGCGCAATCGGTGCAGTCTTTGAACTGCCTGTCGAAAGGCGCTAGCATCCCCGCCACAGGGGGGCCCATGGCGCACGATCTCGACCGGCGCTCGTTTCTGCAGCAGGCCGGAATAACGGCTTTGTGGGGAGCAGTGGGCACGGGCGCCGCGATCGCCGGCAGTCCGGTTCCCGCCGCGGCCGGCTCCCAGACCCGCTACGACTTCGACGAGGTGTACAACCGCTTCGGCACCGAATCGACCAAGTTCGATCGCCAGATCCGCCTCTTCGGCCCGGGCAGCGTCGAGGTCGGCATGGGCATCGCCGACATGGACTTCCGCGCGGCCCCGGCCATCACCAAAGCGCTGAAGGCGCGCACGCAGCACGAGAACTGGGGCTATCTCGACAACCCCCGCATGATCGTGGACGACGTGGTCGCGTGGAACAAGCGACGGTACGGCGTGGACATCGATCCCGATCAGCTCGTCATCTCCGCGGGCGTTCACCCGGCGCTCATCTCGGCGATGCAGGCGTTCTGCCCGCGCGGCACCAGAGTACTGATGACGACGCCAAACTACAACGGCTTCTACTCCGATCTGCGCTACCTGGGATTGCCGGCAGAAGAGAGCCCGATGCGGTTCGTGGACGGCCGGTATTCGATCGATTTCGCCGACTTCGAGCGGCGCATCGGCCACGACACCAACGTGTTCCTGCTGTGCAACCCGCACAACCCGACCGGCAACGTCTGGAGCGCGGACGACCTCATGCGGCTCGGCGAAATCTGCCTGCGCCGCCGCGTCGTCGTGCTGGCGGACGAGATCCACTGCGACTTCGTCAACGCCGGCGAGAAGTACACGCCGTTTGCCAGCCTGCCGAACAAGGCGGTAGTGGACAACAGCATCACGTTCAAGGCGGCGAGCAAATCGTTCGGCCTGGCCGCCCACAAGGTGGCGTGGTTCTACTCGACCAACGACGACTACATGGAGCGTGTCAAGGCGCACCACTGGGTGGACCTCAACACGCTCGGCATCGTCGCCAACCAGGCGGCCTACCAGGGCGGCGAGGACTGGCTCAATCAACTCGTCGTCTACATCGACGGGCTTCATACCTTTGCGGAGCGGTTCATCAACGCCAACATCCCGATGATCAACTGGGTCAAGCCGCAGGGGACCTACCTGGCGTGGCTCGACGTCACGGCGCTGGCCGACCGGATCGATGCCCGGACGCTGGCCGAGACGGCGAGCGAGGCCGAGGGGCGTCTGGTGACGCCGGAGAACATCGTCGAGCGTCACCTGGTGAAGGTGGCCAAGGTGCACTTGAACCCGGGGCACACCTTCGGGCTCGGCGGCGCGAACCGCATGCGGATGAATCTCGCCACGTCGCGCCCGATGCTGGAGAAGGCATTGACCAACATCGCGCAGGCCCTGGACCGCACATGAAACTCACGTGGACCGGCCCCACCCTCGGCTGCGAGATCGGCTGACTGGACGGACTTCATTCCCACTCGTGCCGCCGGCCGAACCGGGCTGGTCCGTGCACCCAGTGCACGGCGATGGCGAGAAGCATGACCAGGGCGGCGAGGGGCAATCTGCTCAGCACAAACGCCACCGCCGCCAGCACGCCGGCGCCTTCGAGCAGGAACCACACTCGAATGACGGCCTCCCGGACGTCGGTTCTGGCCCAGTAGTCTTCGAGCGACTGGCCGGCCTGCCGTTCCGGCACGCGTGGCTTGAGGAACAGGAGCGTGACCACGACGCCGGC
>DATIEW010000573.1:0-9582 GCA_035455585.1 Vicinamibacterales bacterium
CCACACCCTCCAGGTCGATTTGAGGGAACCGCCTTCGTCCTTCGGCCTGGGTCAGCTCTTCGATCGGGATGTCGAGCGAGCGCAGTGTGTTGGCCGAGGCCCTCGCGAAGTGGTTATCAGGAGGGAGCATCCACAGCGCCCCGGTCCGTCGGAAGAACCGCCGGCCCGTGCGGTCCTCGTGACGGCGCCAGAGGGACAGTGCGCCCGCAGCCATCCGCGTGTAAATGGTGTGGCTGCCGTAGGTCGCGCGGATGACGCGCGTCTCGCCCCCGGAGCTGGCGCGCGAGTGGCCTGGCCCCCATGCGTCGATCAGCGTGACGCTCGCGCCGCGCCGGACCAGCTCGATCGCCGTCCAGCCGCCGAACGCGCCTGCGCCGAACACCACAACGCGTAGACTCCGGCTCCTGGTCGTCACTGCCGGTCACGTTCCAGTGTGGTCCTCAGCCGGATCACCGTCCATACTTCTTCAGCAGCTCCCTCAGCCGCTCGTGCGGCAGCGCCTCGATCGTCCGGTCCCCCGCGCCGGTCATCGTCTCGGCCGCAACCAGCGCGTTGATGATCGCTTCCTCCGTCGCCTGGACCGTGGCCGAGAAGAGGGCGCTGATCCGGTTGTTCGACAGCATCTCGACGTGAGCTACATCGGGATTGTCGGCCGCGGTCCGGTTCGCGGTGGAGAACGCCAGGAAGATGTCGCCCGACCCGTTGCCAGACGTGGCGCCCGTGCGCGCGAGGCCGAGCGCCGCGCGCCGCGCGATCCGTTCGAGCTGGTGTGGCACAAGCGGCGCGTCGGTGGCGACGACGATGATGATGGAACCCTGCTCCTGATCGCCAGCGCCCTGACGGCGCGGCGGGAGAGGGACCTGCGCGCCCACGGGCACGCCCGCCACGCGCAGTTCCGGCCGCAGACCCATGTTCGCCTGCACGAGCACGCCGACCGTGTGGCCCTGTGCGGTAACGCGCGACGCGGTTCCGGTGCCGCACTTGAACTGGTAGCAGATCATCCCGGTGCCCCCGCCGACGTTGCCTTCGCGCACCGGTCCCGGCGCCGCGCCGTCGAGCGCGGCAAACACGTGCTCCTGCTTCACGTGGAAACCGTTGATGTCGTTCAGCGTGCCGTCCCACGTCTCGGCGACGACCGGCAGCGACCAGGCCTGAGCGCCGCGGCCGCTCTTCACCGACCACGCAATGGCGGCCTCGTGAACCGCGCCGACGCTGTGGGTATTGGTGATGAGCACCGGGCCCTCCATGAATCCGCCTTCCTTGATCCACGTCGTCCCCGTCATCTCGCCGTTGCCATTCATCGAGAACCACCCGGCCATGACCGGCTCCTCTCCCGCCTTTCCGCGCGGCAGCACCGCGGTTACCCCGGTTCGCACCGGTCCCTCGCCGACCTTCAGCGCCCCGCTGCCGCGGATGATGGTAGAGAACCCGACTTCCACCCCCTTGACGTCGGTGATCGCGTTGAGCGGTCCGGGCGCTCCTTCGAACGGCACCCCGAGATCCCGCGCGCGCGGCTTCTGCTGCGCGCCAGCCGGCTGTGCCGACAGCACGGCAGCAATAGCAATCGGAACGATCAGTCTGCAGGTCATGGTCACCTCCAGCCCCGGTGCAACGGATTAGACCATAAGTGCAAGGGACGGTGGCCTGTGACAAAGGCGATGGGCGATGGGCGATGGGCAATGGGCAATGGGCGGTCGAACCCAACCGCGAACCGCGGACCCCGACAAGCATCAGGTGATGAGCGATCTCGGAGCCGGTCCGCCTCCGGAGATGTCGACGATGGAGGCCGTGCGTCGCGGATCGATGGCCGCGAGGCGCTTCATGCTGCTGCTGATGGGCCTTTTCGGTCTGCTGTCGCTCGGGCTCGCGGCGCTGGGGGACAAGAGACAGGAGATAGGAGCTAGGAGCTAGGAGATACGTGACTGACGCACAGCAACTGACTGGCGACTGCCGACTGACTGCCGACTGCGACTGGCGACGGCCGACAGACGACTGTCGACTGTTATACTCGATTCTTCCCTCCAAGGAGGCTCGACAGTGGCTGTCAGACGCGGTGTCCTGCTCGTCATCATGCTCATCGTGACCGCCGTGTTCGTCTCGGCGGCCGGGCTGCTCTTCATGGCGGCGATGGTCGGGCGTCCCCCGCAGGTCGCCGGCAACTCGACGCTCGTCCTCGACGTCCGCGGCGATCTCCACGAGATGGAGCCCTCCGGCGTGCTCGGCCAGTTCCTCGAGGCGCCGCCGACGGTCCGCTCGGTCGTCGACGCGCTGCGGAAAGCCCGGGTAGACCGCCGTGTCACGAGCGTGATCGTCCGTCCGACGGGCACCGCGGCGACGTGGGGCAAGGTCCAGGAAGTCCGCGACGCGATCATCGATTTCAGGCAGTCGGACAAGCCGATCGTGGCGTATCTCGAATTCGGCGGCGACCAGGAGTACTACCTCGCGAGCGCGTGCGACGAGGTCTTCCTGATGCCGACGGCGTCGCTCGATCTCACGGGGATCGCCAGCTACGAGCTGTTTCTCAGGGGCACGCTCGACAAGATTGGCGCGTACCCCGACGCGCTGCACATCGGCGAGTACAAGACGGCCTCCAATACGTTCACCGAGCGCGGCTTCACCCCGGCCCATCGCGAGATGGCGGAGTCGCTCAACTCGGACCTCTACGATCAGCTCATCCGCGGTGTGGCTGACGGCCGGCAGAAGTCCGAGGAAGAGGTCCGGGCGCTCATCGATCACGGGCCGTACCTGCCCGAGGATGCCGTGCGCGCCGGGCTCGTCGACGATCTGGCCTACGAAGACGAGCTGGACGACAAGGTCGAACTGGGAGCCGGCGAGGTTCGTTTCCTCCAGCAGCGCGACTACCGCCAGATCAGCCCCGTGTCACTGGGGCTGAACCGTGGACCGCGGATCGCGGTGCTCTATGCGGTCGGACTGATCACCTCCGGGGAAAGCAACTACGATTCGCCGGGCGCTCAGGTCGTCGGGTCGGACACGATCGTGCGCTATCTGCGGCGCCTCCGGGCGGACAGCTCCGTGCGCGCCATCGTGCTGCGCATCGACAGCCCCGGCGGGTCGGCGATTGCCTCCGATGTCATCTGGCGCGAGATCATGCTGACGCGCGACGCCAAGCCCGTCATCGCCTCGATGTCCGACGTCGCGGCCTCTGGCGGCTACTACATCGCCATGCCGGCGCACGCCATCGTGGCCCAGCCGTCCACGCTCACCGGCTCGATAGGCGTGGTGATGATGAAGTTCGTGATCGACGGCACGCTCAGCAAACTCGGCATGGGCGCGACGGCGGTCAGCGAGGGCCGGTACGCCGAGCTGTTTTCACCCATCCGGACCTACTCACCCGAGGAGCGGGCGCGGGTCGAGCAGCTGATGCAGGCGACCTACGACGCGTTCGTGGAGAAGGCCGCCGCCGGCCGAAACACGACGCCGGAGCGGATCGACGCCGTAGGGCAGGGGCGCGTGTGGACGGGCCGCCAGGCGAAGCAGCTCGGCCTGGTCGACGAGCTGGGCGGGCTCGAGCGCGCGCTCGCGCTGGCCAGGCAGCGCGCCAACATCCCGCAGGACTCCGAGGTGGAGCTCGTCATCTATCCGCCCAGGAAGTCGATCTACGAGATCGTGGCCAACCCCTTCGGACGCACCGAAGAGGGTGCGGCGCTCGGCGCCCTGCTCGGTCTGCGCGACCCGCGCATGATCAGCGTGCTCACGTCGCCGCTGCGGGTCTTCCGCCGCGGCGAGCCGCTCGCGCTGATGCCGAACGTGTTCGTGCGGTGAGAATGAGATCAGGAGATTGACAACAGGAGATCAGGAGGTCAGGAGGGCTCTTTGGTCTTGAGATCAGGAGAATGACGACAGGAGATCAGGAGGTCAGGAGGGCTCTCTGGTCCTTGAGATCAGGAGAATGACAACAGGAGATCAGGAGGTCAGGAGATCAGGCGCAGGGTAACGCGGAGCCTATCCGAGGAGCTGTGCCAGCACCTCCGAGTTGATCTGGATGCGATCGCGCAGCCGCTCGCGGACCTTCGCCATGTAGGCGCCGTAGAAGCGATCGCGCTCGGCGCCGAGCAGGTCCTCTTTCACCGCGTGGCGTCCGGACGCGATCTCCTCGGCGGTCACGTCTTTCTTCTCGAGGACCTTGACGACGACCGCGCCGGTATCGGTCACGATCGGCTGGCTCACGGCGCCGGCGGGCAGGGCGAACGCCGCCTCGTCGATGGCCGGACTCACGCCGGTGTTCGCGATCGGAGCGCCCCGGGCGATGAGGTCGGTGGTCGTCACCTCCAGGCCGGCGGCTTTCGCGGCCGCGGCGAGGTCCCCCGACTTGAGCCCTGCCGCCAGCGACGCCGCCTTCTGCCGCGCCGCCTCGAGCGCCTTCTTCTTCACCACGTCGTCGCGTACGCGCGCCCTGACCTCGTCGAGCGACGGCAGCCGCGCCTCCTGGATGCCCGTCACGGTTGCGTAGACGATTCCCTGCGGCGTGCGGATCGCGTCGCTGACCTCCCCCTGTTTCATCCGGAATGCTTCCTGGCCGACGCCCGGCGCGATCCCGAGCCCCGTAATCGGCTCGTCGCTCGAGAAGAACCCCGATTCGCTCACGGTCAGGCCGCGGGCCCTTGCCACTGAATCCAGGTCCTCAGGCTTCTGCAGCGTGCCGCCGAGCCCGTCGGCGATCTTCTGCATCTCGTCCTGGGCGCGCTGCCAGCGGAGCTGATCCTCGATCTGCGATCGGACCTCGTCGAGCGACTTCGTGGCTGCCGCGCGACGGTCGGTCACCTTGATGATGTGCAGTCCGAACTGCGTCTTGACGATGTCGCTCAGCTCGCCTGGCTGCAGCGCGAAGGCGGCCTCCTCGAACTCGGGGGCCATCTGCCCCCGTCCGAAGAAGTCCAGGTCGCCGCCGCGCGACTTGCCGACCTCCTCGTCGGTGTACTCGTTGGCGAGCTTCGCGAAGTCGGCGCCCGCCTTCGCCCTGGCCAGGACCTCCTCGGCCTGCTTTCGTACGGCGGCCTCGTCCTTCCCCTCGGTCATGAAGAGGATGTGGCTCGCGCGGACCTGCTCCGGCGTCGAGTACACCTCGCGGTTGTCGACGTACTGCCGTTCGATATCCTGCGGCGGGATCTGCGTGCGCTCGCGGATCGCGTTGAGGTCGATCAGCGCGTACCGGACCTTCCGCTTTTCCGGGATCCTGTAGCGTTCCTTGTCGGCCTCGAAGTGCGCCGTCAGCTCATCGTCCGTGGCGGTCACGCCGTCCCGGAACTTGTCGGCAGGGAATGCAACGACAGCCAGTTTCACCTTCTCGTTGCGCCGCCTGTACTCGGCGTCCACCTGACTGTCGCCGACGGTCACCCACTCGGTCAGCGCGCCCTGCAGCTTCTCGAGGATGATGCCGCGGCGCACCTGTTCCTCGAACTCGTCGGGGCGCATCGGCGGGTTCTGCATCTGGAGGAGCTGCCGGTACCGCTGGTCGCCGATGAAGCGGCCGTTCTCCTGGAACGCCGGGAGCGCGAGGATGCGCGCCCTGACCTCGGCATCGCTGGCCGTGATCTTCAGCCGGGAGGCTTCGGCCAGCGCCAGTTCCTCTTCGATCATCTGCTGGATGATGCGCTGCTCGATGCCGAGCTGCCGCAGCAGCCGGTCGTCCATGTTCGCGCCATACGCGCTGCGGTACGCCTGAAGCTGCTGCTGGTATACGCGCTGGAAGCGGCCGACCGTCACGTCGCGGCCGTCCACGGTCGCGACGACGTCGGTGAGGCCGGCGCCTGCGGACGGATCGCGGAGGAAGTCGGGAATGTAGAGAAGGATGAACGCCACCACCACGATCGCCAGGCTCCACTTGAGCCAGCCTTTGTGGCGGCGCATCCGATCGAGCATCGTCATGAGTCTTCGTCGGCCTCCGGGTTCTTGCGCGGTCCGCGGGCCCGGCTGATCGAGCGTTCTAGCGGATCTGGAAACCCTGATTATGTCACGAAGTGCCAGTCGTCGCCTGGGACGCCTGACCGCGGCTGCGCGGCTTTGCAGCCCTCTGCACTCCTAGTGACCCGTCCACGGTCGTTCCGGGCACCACGTGGCCCCGGTGGGGCCCGAGCGGACTCTTCTAATGTGTTACAATTTGCGGGAATAGAAGCACTTAGAAGGATCCGCGCCATTCCACACGGACAAGAGAGTCGATTGACCGGGACCGGTCGACCACCTCGTGCCGGTCGTCGAACGAGCGGGAAGGCTCAGCCGGCCAACCGCACGGATCTGGCCGAACGGCTTCGACCCCTTCAGACGACGCTGCGGCGTACGCTCGGTCGTTCCGACGTGCTCGCCGATTTCATCCGAACGGTCAATGCCAGTCTGGAACCGGAGCACGTCGCCGAAGCGCTCGTGTCGCGTGTGGCGACGTGGGTCCCGGCGTCGAGCTGGCTCGTGCTGGCGATCGACGATGCGGGCCGGATCCGGACGCTGGTCTCGCGCGCCTTGACGCCGGCCCTCGAGCGTTCCGCGCTGGCGGTGGGCGACTGGGTGCTGCAGTCGGCGGAGGTGTTCGCGAGTGCGGATCTGGCGTCGGACAGCCGTGTCGTGCGGCTGGACGTCGAGGCCGCGGCGGCGATTGGGTTCCCGCTCGAGTGTCGCGGTCATACCGTGGGGGCGCTCGTCGCCATCGATCGCGTGCCGGCGTCACGCCAGCCGCGCTTTGCCGGCCCCACGCTGGCGGTGCTCCGTGCCGCGCTCCAGTCGGCCGCGATTGCGCTCGACAACGCGCTGCGCGTGCAGCGCGCCGAGGCGCTGTCGGTCACCGACGACCTGACACAGTTGTACAACTCGCGCTATCTCTCGCAGGTGCTGAGGCGCGAGACCAAGCGTGCCTCGCGCAGCCACCGGCCGCTCTCGGTGCTGTTCGTCGATCTGGACGGGTTCAAGTCGATCAACGACACGCACGGGCATCTCTTTGGCAGCCGCGCGCTCGTCGAGGCGGCCGGCGTGATCCGCGCGTGCGCGCGCGAGACGGACGTCGTCGCCCGCTTTGGAGGCGACGAGTTCGCGGTCGTGCTGCCCGACACCGGCAGCGACGGCGCGCTCTACGTCGGCGAGCGGATCCGCGAGCGCCTCGCCGCGCACCGGTTTCTCGAGCGCGACGGTCTGTCCATCGCGCTGACCGCGTCGGTCGGCGTGGCCACGATTCCCGACGTCGCGACGACGGCCGAGGAGGCGATACAGGCGGCCGACCGCGCGATGTACTGGGTGAAGGATCGGGGCAAGAACGGCATCAGGGTGGCAACGGGGGAAAAGTGAAGGCATTCAGCACTTCAAGGAGCACCCGTTGAGTCTGCGGTCTCTGTTTTCTATTTTCTCGAGCGACCTGGCGATCGACCTGGGCACTGCGAACACCTGCGTGTACGCGAGGGGCAAGGGCATCGTCGTCAACGAGCCCTCCATCGTCGCCATCAACAAGGTGAACGGCCGGATCGAGGCCGTTGGCAAGGATGCCAAGGACATGCTGGGCCGGACGCCTGGCAACATCGTGGCGATCAAGCCGATGAAGGACGGCGTCATTGCGGACTTCGAGGTCACCGAGAAGATGCTGACCTACTTCATCAAGAAGGCACACAACCGCAACGTCTGGGTGCGTCCCCGCATCGTCATCGGCGTGCCGTCCGAAATCACCCAGGTCGAGAAGCGCGCCGTCAAGGACAGCGCGTACCGCGCGAAGGCCAGCGAGGTCCACCTCGTCGAGGAGGCGATGGCCGCCGCGATCGGCGCCGGGATGCCCATCACCGAGCCCTCGGGAAACATGATCGTCGACATCGGCGGCGGCACGACCGACATCGCCGTCATCTCACTGGCCGGCATCGTCTACAGCAAGGCCGTCCGCGTGGCCGGCAACGAGATGGACGAGGCCATCATCCAGTACATCAAGAAGACGTACAACCTGCTGATTGGGGAACGAACGGCCGAAGCCATCAAGATGGAGGTCGGATCCGCTTATCCGCTCGAGGAGCGGATGACGATGGAGATCAAAGGGCGGCACCTGATCGAGGGAGTGCCGAAGACGATCACGATTACGGACGAGGAAATCCGCGAGGCGCTGGCCGAAACCGTCAACGTGATCGTGGACGCCGTGCGGGTGGCGCTCGAGCGCACGCCGCCGGAACTGTCGGCGGATATCGTCGACCGCGGCATCGTCCTCACCGGCGGTGGGTCGCTGCTGAAGAACCTGGACAAGCGGTTGAGGGAGGAGACCGGCCTGCCGCTGGCCATGGCCGAGGACCCGCTGTCGTCGGTCGTGCTCGGCGCCGGCAAGATGCTCTCGGACTTCAACCTGCTCCGCAAGATCTCGATTGACTGAGTGATGAAGCTCCGCCTCAAACCGGCGAGTCGAGAGGCGGAGCTTCATTACTAGACCCGGCCGCTCTGCGGCCGCGGCTGAGGGCCGGAGTCGCGCGCGAGGTCGATTCCCGAACGTCGGTGCGATGCTAGAGATTACCCAACCATCAGGTTTCCGCCGGCGCACCGGGTACCTGTTCCTGGCCGTCATGCTGGGGCATCTGATCCTGATCTCGGCTCAGGTGCAATCGAGATCCGGCGTACCGGTGCTCGAGGCGATCACGTTCGGGATCTTCTCACGCGTGCAGCGCGCGACCGCGGCCGTCGTGGGCGGCGCGCGCGAGACCTGGAGCAGCTACGTCTCCCTCCGTGGGGTTCGCGCCGAGAACGAGGAGCTTCGCCGCCAGATCGCGGACCTCGAGGTGCGGCTGCAGGAGCAGCGTGGGCTCGCGGCACGGTCCACCAGGCTCCAGGAGCTGATGGACCTCCGGGTCGGCACGGAGCTGCCGACGATTGCCGCGGAAGTAATCGGCGGCAACCCCAACCCGGGCATGCTGACCGTGACGATCAACCGCGGGTTCGCCGACGGCGTGCAGGCGGACATGGCCGTCATCGCGCCCCGCGGGATCGTCGGCAGGGTCATCGCGCCCGTGGCGGCTCACGCCGCGCGCGTGCAGCTCATCATCGACCGGGACGCCGCCGTTGCCGCACTGACCGAACGGACCAGGGCCGGTGGCGTCATCGTCAGCACCGATGAGCATCCCCCGCTGCGGATGGAGCTCGTGTCGAACCTCGCCGACGTTCAGCCGGGGGACCTCGTCGTGGCATCCGGCCTCGACGGCATCTACCCGAAGGGGTTCGCCATCGGAACCGTCGACGCGTCCGAGCGCGGCCAGGAGCTGCACCGGACGATCAGCGTGCGGCCCGCGGTCGACTTCTCGAGCCTCGAGGAAGTCCTCGTCGTGCTCGTGCCGCCGCGCGGCGCGATGCCCGATGAGGTCGGCGACGTGCCGGGCGGGAGCGGACCATGAGGTCGGCCGGCGTGCTGCTGGCGCTTGCCGGGGCACTGGCGCTGCAGACCACGCTGGCCGGGCTGGCAGGCGGGGGGGGCGCTGGCCGTCAACCTCGTGCTGGTCGCTGTCGTCTATGCGGCGCTGGCCTACGGGCCGGTCGTCGGCCTGATGGCCGGCTCGCTCGGCGGCCTCGCCCAGGACGCGCTGGCCGGCGGGATCGTCGGGATCGGGGGGTTCTCGAAAACGCTCG
>DATIEW010000574.1:0-5560 GCA_035455585.1 Vicinamibacterales bacterium
CTTGGATCGCTGCCAGATCTCCGGTTCTCGAACGGCGCGCCTGATCCACAGCGTGAAGAACGCGGGAAGCACACCGACGAAGAAAACCGCCCGCCAGCCCCACACCGGCAGGACGAGCCAGGTCACGACGGCCGCCGCGGCGAACCCGATGGCCCACGAGCTCTGCATGAACCCGAGCGCCTTGCCTCGATGCTCGGCCGGCCACGTTTCCGAGACGAGCGCGGCCCCGCTGGCCCATTCGCCCCCCATGCCGATGCCGAGCAGAACCCGGAAGGCGGCCAGCTGGCGGATCGTCTGCGCGAACCCGCAGGCCGCCGTGAACACGGAGTAGATGAGGATGCTGCCCATCAGGGCGCGGGTGCGCCCGAACCGATCGGCGATGACGCCGAAGATCATGCCTCCGGCGGCCGAGGCAACCAGCGTCACCGACCCGAGCAGACCGGCGACCTCCTTCGTCATGCCGAGATCCAGCATGAGGGCCGCGAGCACGAGCGCGTACAGCATCACGTCGAACGAGTCGAGCATCCATCCGAGCGACGCCGCGATCAGCGACCGCCGTGCGTCCGGGCTCCCGGCCCGCCACCAGTCGAACAATCCCGACGCGGGTCGAGGCGGGGAGATCTCGTGCACGGTCAGTCGGCGTAGGAAGACCGGGTGAGGGGCTGGACGAGGACGCCCTGTCGCTCGAGCCCTTCGCGCAGCAGGCGGGTGAGTTCGTGCGCGTCCGGCGTGTCGCCGTGGGTGCACAGCGTGTCGACGTGGAATTTCAGCTCCGTGCCGTCCGTCGCAGTCACGCGTCCTTCCCGCACGAGGAGCAGCGCGCGGCGCACGACCTTCTCCGGGTCGTGGATCACGGCTCCGGGCCGTGTCCGCGGCGTCAACGACCCATCCGCTTCGTAGGCGCGATCGGCAAACCCCTCCGCGGCCACCCGAAGCCCGAGCGCGGAACCGGCCTCGAGGAGCGCGGAGCCAGGCAGGCCGAAGAGCACCAGCCCCGGATCGAAGTCCCTGACCGCACGGGCGATCGCGTCGGCGAGCGCACGATCGCGCGCCGCCATGTTGTAGAGAGCGCCGTGCGCTTTGACGTGCGCGAGCCGGACGCCTTCCGAGGCGGCGATGGCTGCCAGGGCGCCGATCTGGTACAGGACCATGTCCTCCACTTCGCGAGGAGACGCCCGCAGATCCCGGCGGCCGAAGCCCGCCAGATCGGGAAAGCCCGGATGGGCGCCGACCGACGCGCCTGCCTCGCGGGCCAGCCGCACGGTGTGCCGCATCACACCGGGATCGCCGGCGTGAAAGCCGCACGCGACGTTGGCCGACGTGATGCTCCGCATCACCTGCTCGTCGGCTCCCATCCGCCAGGCTCCGAACGACTCGCCGACGTCGCTGTTGAGGTCGATTCGCTGAGGATTCATGCTCAGCTCGTCAGAATCGCCGCCACGATCTCGATGCCCTGGAAGAAATGCCCCAGCCGCAGGTTCTCGTTCTCTTCGTGCTGGTTGTTGTCGAAGTTGACGAGCGGAACGAGGATCGCCGGAAACCCGAGCCGCTCGACGAACGGTGCGATCGGAACCGTGCCGCCCAGCGTCCGCAGCTGCACGGGTGCCCCGCCGAACGTCCGCGTCAGGGCGTCGGCAATCCGGCGCGCCTGGGGATCGGCCGGCGGTGTGCGAAAGGCGTTGGTCGCCGTTCCGCGCACGTCGACGGACGCCAGCTTGCTGTAGCGCGACCGGGCGGCCTCGTCCGGTTCGCCGGTCACGAGATGGTAGCCCTGCGCGCGGATATGCTCCCGCACTTTTTCGACGAGATCTGCAGCGCCCGTCTCCTTGACGAGCCGGATGTCGATGGCCGCGATCGCCCGGTCGGGGACGATCGTCCGCGCCCCGGCGCCGACGTGCGCGCTCGTCATTCCGCGCACGTTCAGCGTCGGAACCTGGAGGGCGGCCTGCAGCTTCGGAAAGGCCGTCTCGGGCCGCGCGACGCCGAACGTCTTCAGCATCTGTTCCGTGTCGTCCGGAACAGCATCGAGCAGCGCCTGCTCCTCCGCCGTCAGCGGCACGACGCGGTCGTAGAACCCCTTCACGAGCACGCGTCCGTCATCACCCTTCATCGACGCCAGCAGCGCCGCGAGCCGCTGCGCGGGATTCGGAACCCAGTTGCCGTAGTTCCCGCTGTGAACCCCGGACCGGGGCCCGAAAACGGTCAGATCGAGGGTGACGATGCCGCGCGCGCCGTACGCGATGGTCGGCCGCCCGCTCGAGTGAATCGGACCGTCGAGGATGACCATGAGATCGGCCTCGAGGCGCGGCCGGTACCTCCCGATCGCCGGCACCAGACTCGGCGATCCCGCCTCCTCCTCGCCGTCGAGGATGACGCGCACGTTGGCAGTCGGCGAGAGGCTGGCGGCTTTCAACGCGTCGAGCGCCGCGCACAGCGCAACGATTGGCGACTTGTCATCCGAGGCGGACCGCGCGTACACGCGCCAGTCGTCCTCGAACCTGGTCACGCTCGCGACGCCGCTCACCAGCTCTCCGCCCCGGTCCACCCGCGCCGTCCTGACGACCGGCGAGAAGGGATCGGCCTGGTGCCATGCCCTGGGATCGACCGGCTGGCCGTCGTAGTGGCTGTAGAGAAGAAGGGTCCTGGCGGCGCCGGGAACCACCAGCTCGCCATACACGAGAGGGTTGCCCTCGGTCTCGAGCAGCTCGGCTCGGAAACCGCGCTTCGCGAGCAGCCCGCGAAGGTGCTCGGCGTTGCGGCGGATGTTGGAGCGATCGGCGGCAACGTTGGGAATCGACAGCAGATCCAGCAGCTCGCCGACGATGGCCGGCTGGTTCTTCTGCACCCAGCCCGCAACCGTCGTCCTCAGGTCACGCGCCTCCTGCGCAGCGAGACCGGCGGCGGCCGCGGCCCCCACCAGAAGCGAGAAAGCCACACGGGTCATCGACGGCCTCCCGAACGAGCAAACAAAAGTGTAATTGCGGTCACGGTTGTGTTGTCCCGGCAGGGATGTCGCCGTCGAAAGAGCCGGAAAAACCAAGGGCACGAGGCTTGCTCAACAGGATGGCGCAGGCGGCCTGAATATTTACGGCAGGGAGCCGTGAGTTGCTGGGGAGCCGGGTCGCCCGCATGAAGTCGGGGGCATCGCCAATGGTGGCGGTGCCCTCTTTTCTTGTACTTCCTCACGGCGCCGCTGTCGATCCCTCCAGCGTCAACCGCAGCTGCCTCTCCATATTATTCGGGATACTCGGGCATTCAGCACTCAGCATTCGCCAATCAGCATTCAGCATTCCTCACACCGCCGCCCCTTCGGGATACTGCAGCGCCAACCGCAGTTCCTTCGCCAGTGAATCCACGGTCGTCCCGGCGCGTTTCCACGCGCCCTCCGTTTCGAACCGGAGGTCGCCGATCCGCCTGCCCCAGGGGGCGATGACGCGTCCGATGGCCCGGAAGTCGGTGCGTTCGGCGTGCTCCTGGTCGAGCCGCCGTACCACGTCAGGGGCCACCCGGATGAACGCGCGCAGGGCCGTGGCGGTCCTGATGCTGTATTTCCGTCCGCCCCAGGCGGCATTGAAGACCAGCGCGACCTGCTTGAAGTAGTTCACGAAGAACCTTTTCGATTCCTCCAGGAACTGGTCCCCCTTGCGGCCCGCGCCGAAGGCGTCGGCGCCGAACAGCTTCTTCAGTTCCTGCGCGAGCGGCGCCTGCGCGACGCGGCCGCTGCCAACGCCCAGCAGCTTGATCTCGGCGTAGAGGGGGGAATCCTCGCGATCGTTCAGCGCGCGGACGATGTCGTGGGCGGCAGCGAGATTCTCGTCGCGATACAGCTGTCGGCCGGAGAGCGAGACCAGATGCGACGCGTTCAATCGGGTGTGCTTGGCGTTGATCGTCACGAACATCTGGACGACGTGATCCTCCGGCAGCCGGTCGAAGATCACGGCCGGAACGCTGAACGGCTGGTCGCCGAAGCGGTCGATGTCGGCGTGCAGCGCGAGCAGCCGGTGCTGCCCGTCGATCGCGCGCAGGATCCCTTCGCGCTCCGGCACGCGCAGAACCCCCAGCGCCGAGTCCGGCTCGGCCGGCTCGAACCGGAGAGGCTCGTCGCAGGAGATGATGACGGCCCCCGGGATCGACGGCAGATCGCGTGCCTGCCGGCACTGTTCGTAGTACTGAACCAGCTCGTCGATCTTCCGCCTGATGATCTGCCGCTGATAGGCCTTCTCGCTCGAGGCAATCCGGCGCTCGAGCAGATCCCAGTTGACCTTCGATTGGACGGGAGGGCTCTTCTTACGCCCGCCGCGCACCGGCTGCGCTTTCTCGCCGTAGCTGAGTACTTCGAATCTGACCAGCTTGTCGATGTCGTTGGCGGTGAGAGAGGCCTGATAGAACTGGACTCCGAACTGCTGCATTCGAATGGCGGCGACATTGATCATGCAGATGAACCCTCGGCGAAAGGCCGTCCAGGCGGCTGGCGGCTGCCCCTCTCCCGATGTCAGCTCTCACCGGGGGACTCCGTCCCCCCGGCCCACCTTACACGCTCGCTCGCGGCGTTCGCTCGCCGCCGCCCGCGGTTTGTTCACACGCTCTCAGCTCTCACCGGGGACTTCGTCCCCCCGCCTCCGCCAAGGCTTTGGCGAGGCTCGCCGAAGCGCCTACGGCGCGAAGGCGGCCGGACCCCCTTACACGCGCCCGACCCGCGAGCGCGACATCGGGTGCGCCAATCTTACATTGGGTTTCGTCGGAGAATCGCATGAGTTCGACTGGACGGGGTAACTCTTTGAGACGAAGAGGTTTGCCGGGTTCCGGGTGAGGCCTTTTAGGGCAGGGGACCCATTCCGCCGACCCAAATCAGCGTCCTCTGCCGTGGCGAACCGGCGTCAGACGCCTGAGCTGACGCCGTACGAGACGCTGAGCGCGATATCCTGCCGCATCGAGTGCCACACCGAGCAGTACTTCTCGCGCGACAACTGAATCGCCCGCTCAATCTGATCGGCGGGCACCTCACCGGTGATCGTGAAGTTCAATGCGATGCTCGTGAACCGGCGCGGCTCGGTGGGCGCGCGCTGCGCGGTCAGGTCAACCTTCAGCCCGCGCAGGTCGTGCCGCCCTTTTCGGAGGATGTGCACCACGTCCATCGTCATGCAGCCCGCCAGAGCGAAGGCCAGGGCCTGCGTCGACGAGGGCCCCTCGACCGAGGCGCTGTCGAGGGTCAGTCTGACATCGCCGGATCTGCCCGCGAGCACCAGGTCGTGTTCCCAGATCAGCTCGACGATGGTCGGAGGCTTCGGGGGAACGGCGTCGGTCATGCGGGGATTGTACGTGCTTCGGGCACCGGGGGTTCAACAGGAGGTCAGGAGACCAGGAGGATGAAACAGGAGGTCGGGAGGTCAGGAGGTCAGGAGGTCAGGAGGTCAGGAGAAACCAACCAAGCAACACGGAGATCGGGAGGGTTGAACGCGATGTCAGGAGGTCAGGTACTATAGCTGGACGCTGGAGGATTCGAGCGCTGGGAAAATGTGCGGCGGACGTGTGGCAGGAACAGCCGAAACGCCGACAGGAG
>DATIEW010000575.1:0-2620 GCA_035455585.1 Vicinamibacterales bacterium
CCTGGAACGTCCGGCTTGTACCGCCATAGACGCTGGCATGCCGTGAAGCAGCCGGGGTATCGATGGGGCCGCGCGCTTCGGGCGCGACGATCACGAACCCGTCGGTGTTGAACGCCTCGCCCGCGGCGAAGATCCGCCACGAACCGAGATCGCGCCCGCCGTACGCGGACCCGCGCGCCGTGCCGCTCGTGCCTCCGTCGAGCAGAAGCCGCGCGCCGCTGCCGCCGGCCGTTTCCAGCCGGATGGCCCCTCCGAGCGCGTCGCTGCCGTGGAGATCGCTCGACCCGCCGCGCGCGACTTCCACCCGGTGCAGCGCGGCCGCGGGCACTCGGTCCCAGTACACCCAGCCCCCGAACGGATCGTTGAGCGGAACACCGTCCGCGAGGACGAGCGTACGGCTGGCGCCAGAGGCCGACAATCCGCGCAGCGTCGCCCCCTGCGTCGTCGGGTTCGCCACGCGCGAGGACGAGCGCCGGAAGAGGCTGAACCCGGGGACCGTCCGCAGCTGATCGTCGAGCGTCCACGCCGGCATCGTCGCGAGCATCTCGACGTCGAAGACCGTCGCGCTCGCAGGCGTCGTCACGCGCAGCTCCGACGGGTTCGCGGAGACGGTGACCGTCTCCGTCAGACCACGTGGCCGAAGCTCGATCCGCACGGGGATGTCGCTGCGGCTGTCGAGGATCACGGTCTCGTCGGTGAAGCCCGGCGCCGACACGAGTAGCGTGACGCGGGCCGCCGGACCGTTCGCGAGCGCAAACGTCCCGTCGTCGCCTGTGGCCACGCTGATGCCGGTCCGGCCCTGCGTCGAAAGCGTGACGCGGGCGCCCGGAATCGGCGCACCGGAGGTGTCGACCACGACACCGGTGATCGCAGGCGACGAAGCGGCCGGCGCCTGGGCCAGCGCGAGGAGCAACGCGACAGCCAGCATGCCGGAAGTATATAGGCGTTCATCGTCCCGCCGGCCGGTCCTGGTTGTCCGACACCGGCCAGGTTCCGCTTCAGAGTGTCGTCTGTGACGCGCAGCCTCCTCGTCAGGGGTTGGCTACGAACCGATAGCCGACCCCGCGAACGGTCAGGAGATGCCGGGGCTTCGAGGAGTCGCTTTCGATATAACGGCGGAGGCGGACGATGAAGTTGTCGATGGCGCGGGTGTCGGTGTCTTCGCGGACGGCCCAGACGTCCTCCAGCATCGATTTCCTCGAAACCGCCCTGCCCTCGTAGCGGATGAGATACCGCAGCAGGTTGGCCTCCATGAGCGTCAGCGGCAGCGTGCGCTCCCCGACCCGCAGTTCGAGCCTGTCGAAGTCGATGGTCTTGCCGGCGAACGCGTAGAGATCCGGCGGGCTGCGGAGCCACTGCGTCCTCCGCAGCAACCCGCCGATCCTGGCGATCAGGATCTGCAGCTCCGCCGTCTTCGGCAGGTAGTCGTCGGCACCGGAGGCAAACCCCCGCAGCACGTCCTCGGGACGATCCCGGGCGGTCAGGATCAGGACGGGCACGAACTGCCTCGCCTGCCGCAGCTCCGACACGACCTCGAAGCCGTTCTTGCCAGGGAGCATCACGTCGAGCACCACGAGATCGAACGGCGCCGGGCCGGACCCGATCAGCCGATCGAGCGCGGCCTCGCCGGTCTCGACGACGTCGACGCGGTATCCTTCCTCGTTGAGGTTGAAGCGGAGGCCCTCTGCGAGGTGCTGCTCGTCCTCGACGATGAGAACCCGCTGCCGATCCGGCGTGGTCACGCCCGCGCCGCTTTCGGCAGGAGCAGCGTGAACGTGCTGCCCTTGCCAGGCCCGTCGCTCTCGGCGAACGCGCGCCCGCCGTGTTTGCGGGCGACGGAACGGACGATGAAGAGGCCGAGCCCGCTGCCCTTGGCGCGAAGGGCGACGCTCGCCGGAATGCGATAGAAGCGGCGGAAGATCCGCTTGAGCTCGGGGGCGGAGATGCCCACGCCGCTGTCGATGACGCGCACCGCCAGCCGGCCGTCGAGGTCTTCCAGCACGACCCGCACGTTGACGGCGCCGCCGGAGTACTTGATGGCGTTGTCGATCAGGTTCCAGACGGCGGCTTTCAGCTCGTCGGGGTCTCCGACAACGAAGGGCCGTTCGCCCGCTCGATCCTCGTAGGCGAGCGCGCCGGCATCGAGGTGGAACCTGGTGCGGGCGAGCTCCACGCATTCACGCGCAACCTCGCTGAGATCGACGCGGCTCCTGGCGATGCGCCGCCACCGCGACCCGCTGCTTCCTGCGCGCAGCACCTGGTCGATCGTGTGCAGGAGCCGGTCGCTGTCCTCGAGCATGACACGGTAGAACTCGCGGCGCCTGGCTTCGTCGAGGTCGCGCGTCTGGAGCGTCTGGAGGTACAGGCGGATGGACGCGACGGGCGTCTTCAGCTCGTGGGTGACGGCATTGATGAAGGAGTCGTGCTGCTCGTTCCTCCGGATCTCGCGAACGAGGAAGATGGTGTTGAGCACCATGCCCGCGATAATCAGCGGAAAGAAGATGAGTCCCAGCACGGCCAGCACGCCGAGACGCCAGTTGAGGATCAACCAGCTGATGTTCAGCGTGACCGCAAGGACCACGAGACAGATACCGAGGACGGTAAAGAAGATGACCGACCG
>DATIEW010000576.1:0-2977 GCA_035455585.1 Vicinamibacterales bacterium
GGCCGCAACGAGCCGTGCCCCTGTGGCTCGGGTCGCAAGTTCAAGCACTGCCACGGGGCGTTGCAGCGCGCCGGCGGCTAAACTCTCCCAGGGCGGGTTGTGACGGACCTGAGAATGGGGAGTCCTGCGGAAACTCATGTCGTTGCCGGCGCGATCGCGGATGCCGACGGGCGCGTCCTGATCGCGCAGCGCCCGCGCGGGCGCCACATGGCCGGGCGCTGGGAGTTCCCTGGCGGCAAGCTCGCCGAGGGCGAAAATCCACTTGCGGGGCTCAAGCGCGAGCTGACCGAGGAGCTTGGCGTGACGGTGCGCGAAGCGCGCCCGCTCATCCGCCTGCGCCACGAATATTCCGACCGGCGCGTGCTGCTCGACGTCTGGCAGGTCACCGCCTATGAAGGCGAACCGCAGGCACTCGAAGCCCAGGCCCTCGCCTGGGTGAGGCCGGACGAATTGCCCCGGCACGACATGCTCGAGGCAGACCGCGCAATCGTCACGGCGCTGCGCCTTCCGCGCCTCGCGCGCGTGCTGGCTCCCGGCGAGGCGCTCCAGTCCATCCGCGGCAGCGCCGCCCAGACGATTTTCTGGCCGCTCGCCGAGGACGGACCGGTCGGGCTCGAACCAGACGCCGTCGCCGTCGCGCGCGCCGCGGGCCATCGTATCTTCGTGCTGGGCGTCGACGTCGATGCCGCACGTGTCGCCGCCATGGCGGGCTGCGATGGCGTCGTACTACGCTGGATGGGCCAGAACCTGCACGTGGACCGCAGCGGCGCCTTTCTCGTCGGCGTGCATTGCGAAGACGCCGAAGGCGCGGCGCAGGCCGTGGCCGAAGGGGCGCACTTTCTCGTCATTGCACCGGAAGACGGAACGATGTCGGAGCGTTTGCTCGAGCGGCTCTGCGTCATCATCGGCCGGCCCGTCTTCGCCGGCTGGTATCCGGACGCGCGCCGCCTGGAGCGATTGCAGCAACTCGGCGCACATGGCTGTGCCGTGCGCCGTCAGGCCGGCATCGTTTGTTAGACTCGGCGCCTCGATCACCTGGAGAGTTAAGTACGGTGCACCGACATGTCATATCCGGCCTCGCGCTGGCCGCATTCGCCGCGGCATCCCACATGAGTGCGGCTGACGATTCCTCGGACGCAGCGGGCGTCCTGCGCTACCCGGCGGCCGCGCGCGGCGCGACCGTAGACACCCTGCACGGCACCGAGGTCGCCGATCCGTATCGCTGGATGGAGCAGGATTCTCCCGCGCTTTCGGACTGGGTGCGCGCCGAGAACGCAATCGCCGAGCCTTATCTCAATGCGATCCCGGCGCGCGAGACGATCAAGCAGCGGCTGACCGAACTCTGGAACTACGAGCAGTACGGCTACAGTTGGCTCGACGACAAGGCGCAAGTGCCGGTGAAAAAGGGCGGCCGTTATTTCTACGTCGAGAAGAGCGGCGGCCGCAACCAGGGCATCCTCTACTGGGCGAGCGCGCTCGACGCGCCGCCGAAGGTGCTAATCGACCCGAACGGGTTGTCGGCGGACGCGACCGCCTCGCTCGCCGATTTCTCGATCAGCCCGGACGGGCGCTATGTCGCCTACGCGGTGTCGGACGGCGGCACCGACTGGGACACCTGGCACGTACGCGAGGTCGCGACGGGGCGCGACCTGCCGGATCTCATCGGCGATACGAAGTTCACGGGTGTCTCCTGGCTCCCGGACGCCAGCGCGTTCTACTATTCGCGCTACCCGAAGGGCGCGAACGGCAAGGGCGACGACCAGCAGCAGGTCAGTATCTACCGTCACAGGCTCGGTGCCGCCCAGGTGGATGACGAGCACGTCTATTCAATCACCGACCACCCGCGGCACGACCCCTACGGGATCGTGACCGAAGACGGCCGCTGGCTCGTCATTAACGTCTTCTACGGCTACGACAAGAACGCGGTGCACCTGCGCGACCTTTTGAAGCCCGAGGCGGCGGTCGTGCGGCTCTTCGACAAGTGGGACGGCCTCTACACCTTCCTCGGCGTCATGGACGGCAAGCTGTACTTCCAGACGACCCAGGGTGCACCGCTCGGTCGGGTGATCGCGATCGACCCGGCGTCGCCGGCGCTCGCGGAGATCGTGCCCGAAGCGAAGCAGACGCTCTACAAGGCGAGCCTCGTCGGCGGACACGTCATCACGAGCTATCTCAAGGACGCACGCACGCAGGTCGTCGTCTTCGGCAAGGATGGCAAGCGCCTGCGCGACCTCATGCTCCCTGGCCTGGGCACGGCGATCGGCTTCCCCGACGCACCCGCCGAGAGCGAGACTTTTTTCGCTTACGAGGATTTCCTGACGCCACTTGCCCTCTACCGCTACGACGTCGTGCAGGATGCGGTGAGTCTGTTCCGCAGGCCGACGGTTTCCTTCGACCCGGGCCCGTATGTGACGGAGCAGGTCTTCTTCGGGAGCAAAGACGGCACGCGCGTGCCGATGTTCATCACGCGTCACAAGGATGCGAAGCTGGACGGGGGCAACGCAACACTTCTCTACGGCTATGGTGGCTTCGACGTCTCTGAAACCCCGGTCTACAGCGCCAAGGTCGCGGCCTGGCTCGAACTCGGCGGCATCTACGCGGTCGCGAACCTGCGCGGCGGCGGCGAGTACGGCGCGGCCTGGCACGAGGCCGGCACCAAGACCAGGAAGCAGAACGTATTCGACGACTTCATCGCCGCGGCGGAGTGGCTGATCGCCAAGGGTTACACCTCACCGCCCAAGCTCGCGATCCACGGCCGAAGCAACGGCGGGCTCCTCGTCGGCGCCGTGATGGCGCAGCGCCCGGAACTCTTCGGCGCGACGCTCCCGGGCGTCGGCGTGATGGACATGCTGCGATACCACACTGCCAGCGCCAACGCCTACGCCTGGTCGTCCGACTACGGCACCGTCGAGGACGCGGACCAGTTCCGGGCGCTCTTTGCTTACTCGCCGGTGCACAACCTGAAGCCCGGGCGTTG
>DATIEW010000577.1:0-2413 GCA_035455585.1 Vicinamibacterales bacterium
CGAGGAGGGTGGACTCCACGGCGCATACGAGCTGGTGGCTCGCGGGCCGGTTCCGCGCTCCGCCATGGCGGCGAACGTCAACATCGACATGATTGGCCGGGACGCGGGCCATGTGCTGTACGCGGCCGGCACGCATCACTATGCGTTTCTCGAGCCGTATCTCCAGGGCGTCGCGCGGCCGCCGGTCGTGCTGCGGCTCGGCCACGATTCACCGAACGGCGCCGGGGACTGGACGAAGGACTCGGACCACTACGCGTTCCATCGGTCCGGCATCCCCTTCCTTTACTTCGGCGTCGAGGACAGCGGTCACCACCACAGGACGACCGACGATGCCGAGTCGATTCAGAAGGAGTTTCTGGCGGGAGCCGTCGAGACGATCATCGCCGTGCTGGAGCGGCTCGACGCGGACCTCGAGAAGATCTCCGATCTCCTGGAGCATTCATGATCTCGATCTCGCGGTATTAGAATCTCCTGGGTCATTCCTGTGCGCGTCGCCCTCACCCGTTCCATCCCTCCGAGCATCGTCCGTTGCGAGCTGACGCACCTCGAACGCGTCGAGATCGATGTGGCGCGCGCGACGGCCCAGCACCATCGCTACGAGGACACCCTGCGTGCGCTGGGATGCACGGTCGAGCGCCTCGCCGATACACCGGATCTTCCCGATTCGCTCTTCGTCGAGGATGTGGCGGTGGCGCTCGACGAGGTCGCGGTCATCACGCGGCCGGGCGCCGGGCCGCGCCGTGGGGAGACGGCATCGATGGCCGAAGCCCTCGCCAGGTACCGCCCCCTCCGGACGCTGGTCGCGCCCGCCACGTTGGACGGTGGAGACGTGCTGCGGATCGGCAAGACGATCTGCATCGGACTCTCGAGCCGCACGAACGAAGAGGGGGTGCAGCAGTTCGCCGAGGCCGTCGCGCCGTTCGGCTACCGCGTGCACGCCGTCCCGGTCCGCGGCTGCCTTCACCTGAAGAGCGCCGTCACGGCCTTGGAGGATGCCGTGGTGATCTGCAATCCACGATGGGTGGACGGCGAAGCCTTCGGCGGCCTCAGGGTTCTCGAAGTCCCCGCCAGCGAGCCGTTCGCCGCGAACGTGCTCGCGATCGACCACACTCTCGTGTGCAGCGCGGAATATCCACGGACGGCCGACGATCTGGCGGCGCGCGGCTACGACGTGCACCGGATCGACGTGTCGGAGCTGGCAAAGGCGGAGGCCGGCGTCACGTGCTGTAGCGTGATCCTGAATGTGTGAGTAAAGGAGTGTGACGTGGCGGCATATGTGATTGCCGATGTCGACGTAAAGGATCCGGTCCGGTACGAAGACTATCGCCGGATGGTGCTTCCAACGATCTCGGCGTTCGGCGGGCGTTTCCTGGCCCGCGGCGGTACGGTCCACAGACTCGAAGGCGACTGGAGCCCGAAGCGGCTCGTCATCGTCGAGTTCCCATCGGTCGAGCAGGCGCGGGGGTGGTGGGCGTCGCCGCTCTATGCCGAGGCGAAGGCGCTCCGGCAGGCGACATCCGTGGGCAGTCTCGTCGTCATCGAGGGCGCATAGGATGGGCCGGCGGGCCGAATCCCGATACTCCCGGCGATGGTTCGAATCGCCAGCGAGTATCGGATTCGACCGGTTAAGCCCGTGCGAGCGATTCAGGCCTTGAATGGCGCCTTTGTGACGACCTTGACGCCTTCAATGGTGCCCGTTGCGACCTTGCTCACCGCGTCGACGGCCGATTGACCGACGTCTGCGGCCGCTTCGAGCGCGCCGGTGGCTGCCGCCGAGGCTGCCTGCTCGGCGTTCAGACCCACCTCTTTGGCAGTCTGGACGGCTCCGACGATGGCGCCCCTGGTCACCGCGCCGAGGTCTCCCCCAAGCTCCGCCGTTCCCTTGATCAGCCCGCGTGCCGTGCTTCGCACGGCATCCATCGCGTCGCCTCCGATCTCCTGAGCCCCCTTGACGCTGCCACGGACGGCCTGCGTGGCTGTCTTGCCAAGGTCGGCGCCGATGTCGCGCGCGCCAGCGATCATGCCCTGCGCCACGCCGAACGTGGCATCCTGCAGGGAGAGCGCTACGTTCTTTGTGGCCGCGACCGCGCCCTGCGCCGTGCTCGCCGCGGCCTCGGTGACGTCGCCGCCGACGTCCTTCGTACCCTTGATGGCGGCACGCACCGTGTCCGACAGCACGCCGGCGGTCAGCGTCGTCACCTCTCCGACGCCCTGCACGACGCCGATGATGGTTCCCTTGACGACCGACCCGGCGCTCGCACCGACAGATCCAGCCGCTTCGACGGCGCCCGTCATCACGTCGGCGACCGTGTCGGTCGCCGCGCGCGCCGTGGCCCCGGCCCCCTTGAGGGTACTGACCAGCGCGCTGCGGGTCACGTCCACTGTGCTGCCTACGACGTCGCCAGCCCCCTTG
>DATIEW010000578.1:0-3036 GCA_035455585.1 Vicinamibacterales bacterium
AGGCAGGGCGCCGGGCGGCCCGGCACCCTCGGCGCGATCTACTCGGCGCTCGACCGCGCCCAGCGGAAGGGCCTCGTGACCTCCGAGCTGTCCGATCCGGTGCCGGTCCCGGGCGGACGGCGTCGACGCCACTACCGCCTCACTGCGCGCGGTGAGGACGCGCTTCGGAAGACCCGTAACGTGCGGGAATCGCTCTGGCAGCCGGCGCGAGGTGCGACGAAGTGAGCGGCTGGCCCGGACCCGCGAGCGTGCGAGTGCTTCTGCGCCTTGTGCTCCGAGCCGGCGAGTACGAGCGCGCGCTGGCGGATCTGGCGGACGTTCACGCGGCGGTCGCCGACGAGCGGAACCCGCGTGCGGCGAACCGTGCCTGCCGGCGGGAGGCGCTCTCAATCGTTCTCTGGTCGCTCGCCGACCGGGTCAGGCGCCGTTTCGAAGCCGAGCCTCGTCGCATGTCCCGTCTTCAGCCCACGGAGTCCCTCATGCTCGGCAGCCTCCCAAACGACGTCCGCTTCGCCTGGCGCTCGCTTCGACGGCGCCCCGGTTTCTCCCTCATGGTGACCGGCGTCGTCGCGCTGGGCGTCGGGGCCAACGTGGCCATCTTCACCCTGGTCAACGACCTGTTCCTCCGGCCGCCGCCGCTCGTCGAGTCAGCAGCCCAGTTGTTCCGGGTCTTCCGGTCGTCGTCGGCTGGATACGGCGCCAGCCTGAGCTTTCCCGACTATCGCGACTATCGGGAGGAGGGAACCGCCGTCGCGGACCTCGTGGCCTCGTCCGGCACGGAAGCGGCGACGGGACGCATCAGAGAGACCCAGGGACAGTTCGACGTCGAGGCGGTGAGCGACAACTACTTTGGCGTTCTCGGCGTACTTCCGGCCGCCGGACGTTCTTTCAGGCCTCACGAGAACGCGAGCCCGGGAACCCACCCTGTTGCGATGATCTCGTGGCGGCTGTGGCAGGACGCCTTCGCGGGCGAGGGCGATGCGGTCGGGGACACGATCCGCCTCAACGGCATCGCGTGTACGGTCGTCGGGGTGGTGCCGCGTGGTTTTCGAGGCGTCTCCGCGAGTGACCAGACGGCGGACATCTACGTCCCCCTCATGATGTACGCCTCGCTCTTCCCGCAGCGGGACGAGTCCTGGCGTGTCCGTCTTCCGGGCAATCAGTCGAACTGGCTTCAGGTCATCGGCCGGTTGAAACCCGGAGCGTCCATCCAGGAGGCGCGGACCGCGCTCACCACCATCGCAGCTCGGATCTATCCGCCGGGCGAAGCCAAGGCCAGTCGAACCGTCTTCGTCACTCCGCGCTACCGGTGGTATCCGTCCACCTTCGATTCGCTGGCCCGTCTCACGCAACTGATGATGCTGGCCGTACTGGTCCTTCTGGCCGTCGCGGTGGTCAACGTCATCGTTCTCTTTCTGGCCCGGGCGTCGGCACGACGCCGGGATATCGGCGTGCTCACGGCTCTCGGGGCGGCCCGCGCGAGAATCGTCCGCCAGTTCCTCATCGAGAGTTCCATCCTGGGCCTGGCGGGCGGGACGCTCGGGTTCGTCGGAGCGGCGGGCGCAGCCCGCGTGGCGTCGTCACTTCTGCCGGTCCGGATGGACGTGCCATCCACTCCCGACTGGCGGGTGTTGATGTTCACGCTGGCGCTCGCGCTCGTCACCGCATCGGTCGTCGGGGTCGTTCCGGGCCTGCGCGCCGCGCGCCTGGACGTCGTCGGCCAGGTCCGTGGGCGGGGCCGCCGTGCGGCTGGCGGTCGGCTCAGGGACGGACTCATCGTGCTCCAGGTCGCGTTGTCGCTCATCCTCGTCGCCGGCGCCGCACTTTTCGCCCGCAGTCTGTCAGCCGCGCGAGCCGTCGATCCCGGATTCGATCCCAGCAACACGCTCCTGGTCTCGGTGAACCTGGGCACGCGCGGCTACGACCGGGATCGCGGACGAGCATTCCTTCAGACGGCACTCGAGCGCGTGGCCGCGATGCCGGGCGTGCGGGCCGTATCCTCGGTGACGACGGTCCCGTTCAGGGGGCAATGGAGCACGATGCTCAAACCGTGGCCCGGTTCCCGCCTGACGGACAGCTCCGGCGTGGAGCTCGCGCTCAACGCGGTGGCCCCGGAGTACTTCACGACGATCGGGATTCCCCTCGTCAACGGACGCCCGATCGACCGTACGGACCGTGTAGGCGCCCCCGAGGCGGTCGTGGTCAACGAGACCCTCGCGACGATGGCCTTCGGAACGACGGATGCCGTGGGCCGGACGATCCCGCTCGCCGGCGCCGACGGGCCGGAGTTCACCGTCGTGGGCGTCGCGCGCGATTCGCTGTACTTCGACTTCCAGGAAGACCCGTGGCCGGTCGCGTATCTCTCCGCGATGCAGCACTTCCAGCTCGGATTCACCGTGATCGCGAAGACGGCAGATGACCCGACACGGCTCACGGGTCCGGTGACGGCGATTGTCCGAGACCTGGATTCGGACTTGCCGATCGACCGTGTCGAGACGCTGCAGGATGTCTATGAGGAGCAGCTGGCCGGGTTTCGCGCGAGTGCGAACGTGGTCGGGCTCTCCGGCCTGGTGGCGCTCGTTCTGGCGGGCGTCGGGCTCTATGGCGTCATGGCCTTCCGGGTCGCGGAACGAACCCGCGTGATCGGTATCTGTCTGGCGCTTGGCGCGACCCGCCGGCGCATCGCGGCCGACGTGCTTCGTCGAGGTCTTCGGCTGACCGTCGTGGGGGGCCTTCTCGGAATGGCTGGCGCTCTGGTCCTCGGGCGCTTTCTGCGCGGATTGATCTACGGCGTCGGCACCGAAGACCCCGTGTCTCTCATCGCTGCGCCGGTCGTGCTCGTCATCGTGGCCATGATCGCGGTGCTGGTTCCGGCGCGGCGGGCGATGCGGGTGGATCCGATACGGGCCATGCGAACCGACGAGGGCTGAGGCGTCCAACTCCGCAGCGTGACGTCGCGAGCCCGGCAGAGGCCGACACACCCCTACGAGCCACCCCGAACAGCGCGGACAACGCCAGCACGTCAAAGCCGAAGCT
>DATIEW010000579.1:0-2261 GCA_035455585.1 Vicinamibacterales bacterium
GCGATCGAGCCGGGATCGCCGAGGTCCGCGAGGCCGATCGGCTGCCGCAGCGCGTTGAGCGCACCAAGAAACAACGACACGCTCCCCGCCTGCAGCGCCGCCTCCGCCTCGATCAGCCGCGCCTCGACGCCCGTTGCCAGCGACGTCGCGACGTCGCGCGCCGGGTACTTCCCCTGCACCACGAACGGCGTCTCGCCGTCGAAGCCCGGCGCGCCCGCATCCTCCCACGGCACGCGTGGGTCGCCCGCCGACTGCCATGGCAGTCCGTTCCCCCCTTCCGCCTCGGGCACGCTGAAGCCGAAGAAGTTCACGGTGTAGTTCCAGATTCCGTTGTTCTGTCGCGCCGAGTTCACGGAGCTCTCGATCGCGTAGGTGAAGCCCGTCGGGACCGCGGCGACGGCGGCCGCGGCGCCGGCGAAGTTCCCCAGGTTCAGCAGGACGCGGCCGCGCCCGACGTGCGCGAGATTCGCCAGGTCCGCGCGCTGCTGCGTCGTGGCGAATGCGAGCGCCGAATCGAGCTTGGCCAGCGCCGTCGCGAGAATCTGCTCCCGCGTCTGCGGATCGCCGTACTCCACGACCCCGGCGTCGTTGATGCGGCTGAACGGCACGCCCGAGCAGAAGTTCTCGGCGAACAGCAGGTACGAGAAGGCGCCGATCGCGAGCGCCTCCGAGTGTCCTGCCGTGCCGGGATCGAACGCGTTGTACCGGTCGCTCGTCAGGTCGGCGGTCGCGCGCGCCTGGCTCAGGTCGAAGAAGACCCCCTTCACCGACCCGTTCCCCGGCGTGATCGTGCGCACGTCGACCCCCTGGCGGTCGGGGAACGTTTCCGCGTGGATGTACTCGTCGGACAGGAGGCCGGACATGTTCACCATGCCCTCGTGGCCGCCGTTCGAGAGATCGCCGCCGCCGCTGTAGGCGATCTGGAAGGTGGACAGCGTGCTCGCGAGGAGCTGCGGCAACGCCTCCTTCCGGTTCAGGGTGCTCGGATCCAGGACGTCGATGTCTTCCACGTCCAGCAGATCGTCCGGGTTGCAGGCGACGGACGCCAGCGCCACCATGAGCGCCGTCATCGCCCGCCACCCGCCTCGATATCCATGTGCTTGCATGGGAAGCCCACTCGTCTGAAGGTCACGGTTCGTCATGATTGCATCGTCCCGGTGATCACCACCCGATGTTCACGCGCGCCGTGAAGTATCGGACCAGCGGCTGCGTCAGGAATTCGGCGGTGCTGAAGTTCGAGGTCCCGTTGAAGTTGATTTCCGGATCGAAGCCGGTGTAATCGGTCCACGTGGCCAGGTTGCGCCCGGACAGGGTCAGGCTGAGATCCGAAACGCCCAGCCGGTTCGCCCATCTGCGCGGGGCGAGCGCGGTGACCGACAGCTCGCGCAGCTTCCAGAACGAGCCGTCCTCGATGTATCCCGCGTCGCTGGCGTCGAGCCCGAAGTTGGCGCGGGCGCTCGCCATCGCGCGCGCCTGCTCGGCCAGGCCGACCGACTTGTCGTTGGCCTCGCGGCAGTTCAGGAACACGGCGCAGCGGAACTGCGCGGTGGAGTTGTAGACCTTGAAGCCGCCACGGTAGTTGAGCAGCCCGCTCACGCGGAAATAGCGCAGGAAGGTGACCGTGGGCGTCACGCTCAGCTCGCGCGTCGGCAGCGGCTGGCCGAGGTAGCTCGCCGCGTCGTCCAGCTCGACCTCCTCCGGCCCGATGATGCCGTCGGCGTTCGCGTCCTCGTAGCCCAGGATCCGGCGCTGCCAGTAGCCGCCTAACGGCTGCCCTTCGGCGTGGCGCTGGATGAAGTCGCCGTTGTTCGCGCCCAGGCCGAAGAAGATCGTGTCCACGCCGGCCCCCAGGCGCACCAGCCGGTTCCGGTTGGTGGCGCCGGCCACGGCCAGGTCGAACTGCAGGTCCTGCCAGTCGAACACGTGCGCGTTGAGCATCAGCTCGAAACCCGTGTTCGTCACCTTGCCCAGGTTCTCGAAGCGTGTCGCGGCGCCGCTCGACGGCGGCAGGTTGCGCTGGATCAGCGCGTCCTCCGTCGTCTTGTCGTAGTACGTGGCCTCCAGGCTGATGCGATCGCGCAGGAAACCCACGTCCAGCCCCACCTCGTACTCGGCGGAGCGCTCGGGCTTGAGGGTCGGGTTCCCCACGTTCGGCCCGAGGGCCGCGCCCACGACGTCCACGCCTTCGTGCTTCACCGCCACCGCCGTGAAGAACGTCTCGGCGTTGCGGAAGCCGGGGCGCTGGCCCGACTGGCCATAGG
>DATIEW010000580.1:0-4417 GCA_035455585.1 Vicinamibacterales bacterium
AGTTCGAGGCGCGCGCGCCTGCGCCAGGCGGCCGTGGCCGCGGGGGCGGCGAACCACCGGCTGGAGGGCGGGGCCGCGGCGGTGTGTCGCCGGAAGAGCAGCGGCGCCGGCGCGAGGAGCAGCTGAAGGCCCTCAACGCCGCGCTCGACGTTTATCGTAGTGCCGGAGTCACTCTGCACCCAATCGAGCTGCCGGGGACGGACATCTCGTCGGCCATCGGGTTCATCCTGAGCACCGAGGCGGCCGCGGCGTTCGACGACCTGACCCGCAGCGAGGCGATCCAGGACCAGTCACTCGGAAACTGGCCCAACTCGTTCCGCACGCACCGCTACGTACCGGCGGTCGAGTACATCCGCGCGCAGCGCGCCCGCACGCTGCTCATCCGCCGGATGGAAGAGCTGATGTCGCAGTACGACGTGTTCCTGTCGCCGACCAACAGCGCGAGCCTGGGGCTGACGAACCTGACGGGACACCCGGCCGTGGCGCTGAAGGCCGGATTCGCGAGCAACGCGCCGGTGCTCCTGATGGTCACCGGCCGGCTCTACGACGAGGCCACCGTGCTCCGGGTCGCCCTCGCGTTCGAACGCGCCACGAAGTGGCACACGATGCATCCGGAGCTGGGGTAGGAGACAGGAGACAGGAGACAGGAGATAGGACGGCGTTCGCGCCGCTCGAGCCGGAGCGGACATCGTAAGGCCATCGCCGGAGGCGGAATTCTCCGCGCGTCCGGCCGAGGCGCCGCGGGCGGATGTGCTTCGGCGCTGGGACCCGCTCTAACTAGCGTGGGGCTCCGCCCCACACCCCGGCTCGGTCGCTCGCGGGGCCCCACGCCCCGCACCGCTCCCTCGCGGGCGCGCCGTGCGCGCCCCCGCTATGCGGCTCGCCCCAAACGAGTACAGAATTCTCGTTGCGAGCCGCATAGCGGTCCAGATACGGAGACAGGAGATTGCTCCCGGCTCCTATTTCCGCTCGCTCCTGACCAGGGCCGTCATCGCCCGGCCCTGCTCGAACTCGCCGAGCCGTTCGGCGACCTCGATATAGCGATCGCGCGCGGGTCCGGTCAGGTTATGGGCACCGGCGACGGCGAGCAGCACCTGCGAAGTCTCGAAATTCCCGGACATGGTCTGCGCGGCGCGGAGAATTTCGACGACGGTTTCCGCCGACGTATCGGAGCGCTTCGCGACGGTTTTGAGGACGCGCCCGCGCTCGAAGGAAGAGCCGATCGCGTTGACGACGCGGAAGAAGGGCTGGCGCGTCGAACCCTCGATTGAATGGCGCTTCACGACGTCGAGCAGGAAGGATGCCTTCTCGAAATCGGAGCCGATGGCCGCCGCCGAATCGAGTGCCGACACCAGGGTGTCTGGCTCGGTGTCGGACTGGGCTACCAGCGAGCTGAGGACGCGCCGACGCTCGAAGGCGCTGCCGACCGAGTCGAGGGCCTTGAAAAACGGCCCGCGCGTCCGTCCATCCAGTCCCTGAACCTTCAGCACGGCAATCAGGAGCGAGGCCTGCTCGAAGTCGGAGCCGATCGACGTGGCGGTATCGAGAAGACCCGCGAGAAGGTCTGGCGCGAGCGGTCCCTGCTTCAGCGGCGCGGAGAGCACCCGGCGCATCTCGAAGTCGGACTGGATCGTTTTCGCCGCCTCGAAGTACGCGCGGCGGGTGGCCTCGTCGACGAGCAGGCGGTCCGCCGTCTTGATGAGGAGGCTCGCCAGCTCGAAGTCCGATTCGATATCGCGCCCCGCGCGCGTGATGATCAGCTGAAGCGTGCCCGCGTCCAGGCCGGGACTCTGCAGCAGCTCCGCGTAGTACACACGGCGCGCCCAGCTGCCCTCGATCAGCGAGATCTCGGCGAGGACAGCTTCGGGCCCCCCGCTCCGCAGGATGCGCGCGACCCGCGCCCCCGCGCCGATGCCGGTCTGGCGGATGAACCTGGGGAGGGCCTGCGCGAGCCACTGGCGGCCTTCGGGCTCGAAGGGCCGCTCGGACCCGCCGACCCAGTAGCGGCGCTCGATCCTGCCGGTATCGTCCGCCCGGAACTCGACCGCGCGGCCGTCGGCTCCGTCCCTGATTCTCAGCCAGCCCCCCGGCGACAGGCTCTTCACGTCGGTATCGTCGTCGGTGAACTCGACGGCGCCCTTGTAGTTGACCTGGAGCTTCTGTTTCCCGTCGGACCACGTGAAGTTGCCGCTCTGTCCGGCGGCTGCGAGCGCGGGCGCCCTGTCGCCTCCGGCTGCAGGGGCGAGCGCGCCAGCGGCGTCCTCCTTCGCGGCCTCCGCGCCCTGACCAGAGCGCGCCACCTCGTGGGCCATCGCCGCCGCTTCCTGCGCACCTTCCGCTGCCGTGGGCGGAGCCGACGCCACGACGGGACCGGACGGCTGTGCCGGCGAGGCCGCGACCGCCTCGGCCCGCGGCTGGGCGTCGCTGAACGCCTCGCTTCTCACCGCACCAGCCGCAAGGACCGTCATCAGCAGGACCGCCGCCGTTCCGGCAAGCCATCCCGGTTCCCGCCCGGCATGCGACGGCGCCCCGAGCAGCCGCCGGACGCGCAGCAGCAGCGATCCGTCGGTTGCCGCGATCGCGAATCGGTCCGGTGAGCCGCGCAGTTGCTCCAGGTCGGCGAGCGCACACGCATACGCGACCGGATCACCACAAAGGCTGACGGCCAGATCGTCGCAGCAGTTCTCGCGCTCGGCGCGGATCCGCCGCGACAGCCACCACACCGCGGGGTGATAGAAGAGGAGCGTCTCGACCAGCGTCTGCAGCAGGTTGACCAGATAGTCGTGCCGGCGGATGTGCGCCAGCTCGTGGGCGAGGATGACCTCGAGCTGGCGTGGAGAGAGGCCGGCCAGCGCGCCTGCCGGCACGAGCACGACGGGCCGCAGCCAGCCGATCACGGTCGGCACGTCGACGACAGTCGACTGAAGGAAGCTGACGCGGCGCCGGATGTGCAGCCGTCGTGCGAGCCGCGCTGCCATCTCCTGCAACGCGCCCGACGCCGCCGTCCCGCGCGACCTGATCCGCTGTACCCACAGCCAGCCGCTCATCAGCCGAAGCGTCAGGATGGCCACGCCGGTCATCCACAGCGCGAGAAACACCGGAAGCCACCCGTCGACACGCCGTGCTTCAGCTGTGACAGCCGGAACAGCACGCTGATCCGACCAATCGGCCGGCACGGCTCTCTGGGTTTCCGTGGGAGGAAGGACGGAGTTCTGTGCACGGAGCCCGGTGTAGACGACCCGCGCCGCGTTCACAGACGGCGCCGTCCGCCCGGTCTGCACCGCGGTCACGACGGGCATCGTCGCCATCAGCGCCAGCCCGATCGTCGCGACGACGTAGCGGACGTCCGGGGCGCTCCGCCGCAGCACCGCGAGCGCCAGGGCGGTGAAGAGACCGACCGCGGCGCCCTGCCAGATGAACTGGACCAGCGCCCAGGCCACCGCGTACGCAACAGGGTGTGCGAACAGCAGATCAATCGCGGTCATCGCTCCCCTCCTTGCCCGCCTTCTCTTCCATGTTCCGGCGGCCGTCGATCAGGCGCCTGATCCTTGCCAGCTCGACGGGAGATGCCCGCTTCGCGGCGAGTGCCTGCATGACGAGCTTGGAGGCGGATCCGCCGAATGCCCGGTCGAGCAGGTCCCGGACGAGCTGCCGCTGCGTCTGGCCCTCCGTCAACCGGGGCTGGTACACATGCGTCCTGTCGGACTCGTCCCGGCGTACGAGCCCCTTTTCCGTCATGATCTGGAGCAGCTTGAGCGTCGTGGTGTAGGCGCCCGGCCGCTCGCGGGACAGCACGTCGTGGACCTGCCGCACCGTGCTCGGTCCCCGTTCCCAGAGAACACGCAGGATCGCCAGCTCGGCATCGGTCGGACGCGGCAGCGGGTTTCTGGACATCGGCGACTCCCCACATCGGTCCGGCTCAGCTACGTCGCGGCTCGCCGGAGGCGGCCGCTTCAAGCGGAGACGGGCGTGAGGCTCTGTTATCTACGAATCACTTCGTAATGTCAACGAAGAACTTCGTAGGCCTTTCCGTCCTCGTGCATCGACGGTGGCGCAGTTCAAACCTGCCCTGCGCATCCGGCGCAAGCGTCGCATCCAGGCTGTCAGGCCGCCAGGCGAACTCACACGTTAGACGGGGTCCGGGAGGCTTTTGTTGGCCATGGATTGGACTCAACTAGAAGCTAGGAGCTGGAAGCCAGGAGCTAGCTGGGAGCAGGGAGGTCAGGAGAACAGGAGCAATCAGAACAGGAGATCAGGAGGTCAGGAGAAGACGAGGACAGGAATCACCGAGTGGTCGTTCGGCGGTAGTGTCGGTCGCCCGCGCTTCGCGCGGCTGTGGGGCAGGAGGCCCGGCCCGGACACTCACACGCCATCTGAAGCCCGCTCCGACGTGTGATGTCCGGGCCTCCTGCCCCAC
>DATIEW010000581.1:0-4291 GCA_035455585.1 Vicinamibacterales bacterium
AGCAGGTTCCGGAGCGTCCCGATGGCATCGTCGAGACGGCCAGCTCCCTCCTGTGCAGCGGCGAGCAGCAGAGCGCCCTCGAGGTATGCCGGTTGATCGGCGACGACGCGCTGCAGAAGTGGAACGGCCTTTTCGAACGCACCCGTCTGGACGTAGAGCCGTCCGAGCGTCGCCTCGAGCCCCACGTCGAAGTCGCCATCCCGCCGTCCCTTTTCGAGCGCGTCGATGGCACGGGCTGCGTACTGCGCAGGATCGTCGCCGGAACGGAGCGCCATGCGCTGATCCCCGAGCGCCGCGTAAATCGTGCCGAGGATCCGGTTGGCTTCGGCTTGTTCAGGGTCGAGCTTCAACGCCCGTTCGGCGGTCTCGACGGCATCGAGCGCCCGGTTCTGACGGGCGTAGAGCCCCGCCAGCTCGGCCACCAGCTCCGCGGACGCCGGATCAAGCGCGCTGGCCCGCTTGTGCGCCGCAATCGCCTCGTCTATCCGCCCCTCACTCTCATAGTGCCTTCCAAGAAGGAAGTAGTAGGCGGCTCCCCCGTCGCTGGCAGAAGGGGGCGCGTTCTGCCCGGCCGGCGCCAGCACCAGGAGCGAGACGATCAGAATGAACTGCATCTGACTGACTATAATGACCTCTGCAGGCACCAGATCGCAAACGGTGTGTTCGATCTGCCCAGGCACGCAACCTCTTGGAGCTACGTCATGCCCGTCGATCCGGAACTTCTGGAAATCCTGGCCTGTCCCAACTGCAAGACGAAGGTGGATCTCGTCAAGGACGGGACCGCGTTGAAATGCGCCCAGTGCAAACGCGTGTATCCGATCAAGGACGACATCCCGGTCATGCTCCTCGACGAAGCGACGATCGAGTCTTGAACCGCCATGCGGCTCGCAACGAGAATCCTGTACTCGTTTGTGGCGAGGCGCATAGCGGGGGCGCGCGCGGGTCGGCGTTCGAGCGCCAGCGCGCACGGGCACCCGGGCCGGGAACGGTTCGAGCGGTGAGGATTCTGCTGATTCGCCTGCGTCTCATCGGCGACGTCGTGTTCACCACGCCGGTGCTGCGGGCGCTCAAGCGGGCGTTTCCGGCGAGCCGCCTGACGTATCTGGTCGAGCAGGAGGCGGCACCGATCGTCACGGGAAACCCGCACGTCGACGAGGTCATCGTGATTCCGCGCACGCGCGGCTGGAAGCGACTCCTCGACGATGCTCGGCTGGCGCGACGGCTGCGGTCCGAGCGGTTCGACGTGGTGCTCGATCTGCACGGCGGCCCGCGAAGCTCGTGGCTGGCGCGAGCCTCGGGGGCGCGGCAGCGAATCGGCTACGACGTCCAGGGCCGCGGCTGGATGTACACCGCAACCGTCCACCGGGCGCGCCAGCTGCGCCCGCGCCATTCAGTCGTCAACCAGTGGGACCTGCTGTCGGCAATCGACGGGTGGACCGGCGGGACGCCCGATCCCGCGCGCGATCCCGTCGAGATGCCGCTCGATGACGGCGTCGACGCCCTCGTCGCAAGGCGGCTGCACGAAGCCGGCGTCGAGGATGGGCACGAGCTGATCGTGCTGCACGTGAGCGCGGGGAACCCGTTCCGCCGCTGGCCGGAACCATCGTTCGTACGGCTGTCCGCCGGGCTGGCCGCCCGGGGGCGCGAGCGCCGGCTCGTGCTCAGCTCGGGGCCATCCGATCGCGAAGCCGCACGACGCATCGTTGCTGCCGCGCGCGCGGAGCTCGGGCCCGACCGCGCCTGCCGCATCGTCGACTGCGGCGAGTTCGACCTGGCCGAACTGCGCGCGCTCGTGGGCCGCAGCCGGCTGTTCATCGGCGGCGACTCGGGACCGCTGCACGTTGCCGCCACGACACGCACGCCCATCGTCGGGCTCTACGGCCCGACGCTGCCGTCGCGATCGGCGCCCTGGCGGGATCCGGCCGTGCCGACCGAGTCGGTCGAGGTGATCGGGCTGGCGTGCCGGCCGTGCGACCAGCGCGTCTGTGAGCCTGGCGATTATCGATGCCTGACCACCGTCACGCCGGAACACGTCATGCTGGCCGCCGAACGGGCGATGAGGGCGCGTGGATGACGACTGCCGCCCTCCCGGCTTCGCGGCTCGAACGCGCGGCGTACGTCTCGATGCTGGCGTTTGCGGCCACGCCTCAGTTCTCGATCGCGGCCTCCGGCATCCTGCTCGGGATTACGACGGCTCTCTGGCTCGCGCTGGTGGCCAGAAACCGGGAGGCCATCGAGGTCCCCTCGATGTTCTGGCCGCTGGCGGCCTACGCGGGCGCCACGCTGGTGGCGTCTTTGTTCTCGGTAGACCCTGCGACCAGCTTCCGCGACAGCAAGCAGCTCGTGCTGTTCATCGTCGTCCCGCTGACGTACCGGCTGCTGAGGGGGGAACGCAGCCTCACCGCTGTTGACGTGATCATCACGGTCGGCGCCGTACACGCTGTGTACGGGATCGTGCAGTACGGCATCCTCGACTACGACAACCTCGAGAGGCGGATCCAGGGGCTGCTCGGACACTACATGACGTACTCGGGGGTCATCATGCTCGTGGCATGCACGGCCGCCGCGAGGATTCTGTTCCGCCGGCAGGATCGGCTCTGGGCGGCCCTCGTCATGCCGGCGCTGCTCGTGGCGCTGGCGCTGACGGCGAGCCGGAACGCCTGGGTAGGCGCGTGCACCGGGATCGGCGTGCTCTTCCTGCTGCGGGACTTCCGCCTGGTGGCGATCCTGCCGGTGAGCGTCGCCGTGTTCATCGCGCTCGCGCCGGCGCCCCTCACCGAGCGGTTCTACTCGATGTTCCGCCTGGATCAGATCGCCGCCCAGAGCGAGACGGCTGGCGCGACGGTGCAGTCGAATCGGGACCGCCTCGCGATGATCCGCTCCGGATTCAGGATGATCAGGGACAATCCGCTGACGGGCGTGGGACCCGACATGGTCATCCAGGTCTACCCGCAGTACCGCGACCCGATGGCCGTCCGTCAGCTGAATCCCCACCTCCACAACGTGCCGCTGCAGATCGCGGCCGAGCGCGGGCTGCCGGCGCTCGTCATCTGGCTGTGGTTCGTCGCGTCCCTGGTGCGCGATTTCATCAGGAGGCGGACGGCGGCGCGGCTGCCATCGCTCGCGACGGGCGGCATCGCGTGTGTCGCGGCGATGCTGGCGGCCGGCATGTTCGAATACAATTTCGGGGACTCCGAGTTCCTGATGCTCTTCCTCGTCCTCGTGACGCTGCCCTACGCGGCCAATCGTGAATGCTGAATGCTGAGCGCTCATCCGGCGACGGGCTGCTCGACCGGCTCCGGGGACGGACCGTCCTCGTGGTGGGCGACGTGATGCTCGACCAGTTCGTGATCGGACGCGTCGACCGCATCTCGCCAGAGGCGCCCGTCCCTGTCGTGCTCTTCGAACACGAGGAGTTCCGCCTCGGCGGCGCCGCCAACGTGGCGGTCAACATCGCCGCGATGGGCGGGCGGGCGGAGTGCATCGGCGTCGCGGGCGAGGACGCCGAGGCCGAACGGCTGGCGGGCGACATGGCGCATCGGGGAATCGGCACCGGGGGCATCGTCACGGACCGCGGGCGCCGGACGACGCGCAAGCTCCGCATCGTGACCACACGCAACCAGCAGGTTGCGCGGGTCGACTACGAACACGATCACGAGATATCGGGCGAGGTCGAGCGCCGGGTCCTCGAACGGATTGAATCGCTGTCCGCGCAGGCCGACGCCATCCTGGTGTCCGACTATCTGAAGGGCGTCGTCTCCAGGCTCGTCGCGGCTGCGGCGGTCCGTGCGGCGCAGCAGCGGGCGATACCGCTTCTGGTCGACCCGAAGGTGCCCCACGTCGACTACTACGCCGGCGCGACGGTGGTCACCCCGAACGACCAGGAGGCCGTCGCCGTCACCCACATGCGGATCCGATCGGCGGAGGACGCGCGCCACGCCGCGCGGCGCTTCCGGGAGCGCGTCGCGTGCGAGTCCGTCCTCATCACCCGTGGAGAGCACGGCATGTGGCTGCTGGCGCCGGAAGGCGAGGTCGAGCTGCCGGCAGAGGCGCGGGAAGTCGCGGACGTCACCGGCGCCGGAGACACGGTCATCGGAGTTCTCGCGCTCGGTCTGGCGGCCGGGGGCTCGCTCGCCGACGCGGCGCGCCTCGCGAACCGCGCGGCAGGGATCGTCGTCGGCCGCTTCGGACCCGCAACCGTGACCGCCGATGAGCTCAGAACGGGCAACTAACCTCGATCCGACAATCCTCGTACGCTGAACGCAGTCACCGTTGTGCGGAGGGGGACGGA